>RFSX01000270.1 GCA_009923745.1 Chitinophagia bacterium | reverse complement strand
GTTTCTTTTTCTTATCAGCTTGATAAATCCAACGCCTTCACAGGAATGGATTCCTTACTTCGAAGACAAGAAGATTTCAATCTCATATACCTCAAAAGTCTGTCAGGACAATCAAAATGGATTTGCTTTTGAATATTATGTGATTCAAGTTCAAAACTTGACTGATCAAACCCTTGTTGTGAATTTTAATAAAAGTCCAGAAGAAAACAGTAAAGAAGAAGATCTAACAGCTTTTGTTTTAAAACCAAAGGAGGTCAAAACAGGAAGCTGTGCCTACAACCCCGTAAAATTGAGGATATATAAGGCGGACCGAAGACCAAATAAGACGAGTAAGGCCACTCCTTTTGTCTTATCTAAAATAAGTTCCATTGAGGTCAATTAGTCTTTTACTGATCGTTCTTTTGATGGGAGGGACCTATGCCCAAGAAGTTCAATTTACAGCCACGATGTCTTCAACTACTTGCAGTGGTACTTTGGTTCAATTTGATGCACTCTATATACCCAGTGAAAATAGTGTAACCGAATTTGATTTTAATGATGGAGCACTTCCAGCAGGTTGGAGTTCTTCTCCCTATACAGTGGGCCAGCCGTGTAATCCAGCAAGAGGGAATACTCCCACCAGTACCAATTATTTTTGGGCCACAACGCTTCAATCTGGCGGGAGTAATAACGGAAAACGCTTTGTTCAAACCCTACCCGTAGATGTATCCTATGGGGGGAGCCTAGAATTTTTGATTCGCTATGGAGCGGATGATCCAGACCCTGGATGTGAGGATGGAGAGAGAGTAAACGAAGAAGTATATCTTCAATATTCAGTTAATGGAGGAAGTAATTGGATTACCTTTTATGAAGATTGGAATACAGTAAATGATAAAAGTGCAGACTGGTATGATTGGTATGCAAATGATATTGAGATCCCGCTAGCTGCGCAAACCAACGCTACTATTTTTAGATGGTACCAACCTGATAATGATGGGAATAATTATGACAACTGGGGATTGGAAGATGTAATTGTCAATGCCATCCCGCCACCCGCGGCTTCCTGGGCTTTTGATTTTGGAAATGGGGATACTGGGGCAAGCGCAAGCGCTACATCAACCTTGTCATTTA
>RFSX01000269.1 GCA_009923745.1 Chitinophagia bacterium | reverse complement strand
CGCCACTGGCCTTAATAATAAGGAAAAGAGATTCAAAATCTCGTTTCAGCTTTTTGACATCCGCAAAATGAATAAGTAGTTTTTTTATCCTGTTGGTCTTTTCAAGCAAATCTATGTAAGTCAATAACATTTTGGTCTTACCAGTATAAGCTGCTACCATATCATAATTGCTGGCATCTTCCTTGGCCAAAGCTTCTGTGCTGGACAGGAATAAGGTATTGTTGTTAATGTTAATTTTGTACATTTGAAAATTCAAAAAAATTAATGACAATTACTGCTTCACAGGTTGCCGATCATTTACTGAAGATAAAAGCCATAAAACTACAACCAAAAAATCCATTTACATGGGCTTCTGGTCTGAAATCACCAATATATTGCGATAACCGGGTCTTGCTATCTTACCCCGCTATTCGGAAAGATATTATCCAGGCATTTAGAGAAAAATCATCCCAGTTTGAACCATTTGATGTGGTTGCAGGTGTTGCCACTGCGGGGATAGCTCATGGAGCTCTGTTGGCTGAAGCCCTGGATAAGCCTTTCATTTATGTACGGTCAAAGGCTAAAGCGCATGGGATGCAGAATCTCATAGAAGGCTATCTGCCGGAAAATTCCACTGTGCTCGTTATTGAAGATTTAATATCTACAGGAAAAAGCAGCTTGGCTGCTTGTAAAGCCTTATTGGAAGAAGGCGCACAGATAAAAGCAGTTCTTGCAATATTCAGTTACGGTTTTGACATCGCAAAGGAAGTATTTGATGCTGAAAATATTCCAACGGATACTTTAAGCAATTACGCAAGACTGATAGAAGTAGCCTATTCTACAAACTACATCAACGAAGAAGAAAGAAATATGCTCAATGCCTGGAACAGCAATCCTAAGCAGTGGGCGGAAAAATACAATCAAGGATAAGTATGAAAGTCATCACGAAAGATTCGGAAAAATTCATGTATGAATACCTCAACGCCACATCACCTACCGGCTTTGAGGCTGAAGGGCAGAAAGTATGGTCCAAATACATTGAAAAGTATGTGGACGAAGTAGAACTTGACGATTACGGTACTGCTTATGGCATCATCAATCCGGGTAAAGACTTTAAAGTTGTCATCGAAGCCCACGCAGATGAAATAGCATGGTTTGTCA
>RFSX01000268.1 GCA_009923745.1 Chitinophagia bacterium | reverse complement strand
AACTACAAGGATCGTCTGTAAATCTACTATACTTGAATATCGTGTGCTTAATCCCTAGAATAAAAGTGCTATTACAGATGCGAAAGGGCTTTACTTATGTCATCGGTGTTTGCCCTTTTGTGATAATCTAAATCCAATTGAACCCATTTGACTTTTTATCCTGACCAATAATCTAGGTAGCAGGGAAAGGTAATACGGCTCCTTTCTCCATGAGGGCAATGAGATTATCCTGGCCTTCGGCCAAACAGGTATTGCATACAGGGCACCACTCAGCTCAATAAAAAATCAGGGCCCTGATTTTAAAGATTGTCAAGCGTAGCAAGGCGTCCTTCCTGATCAACACCCTTGAAATCCGGAGCATCTGTTTAACTTCCAATGGCTGTAATTTATCAATTGGGTTTTTGTCAACACCAAAATCGGTGACTTTCTGGCCCGTAAGGCATGGTGAAAACATACAAAGCATAAGTACGAGGGTCCCCTAAGTCTTTAAAATCATAACTTAGTTCTATTTAATCTTAGGATAATCATATTAAAGCAATTCTTGTGTATGAAAAAGGTTTTGGTAAGCGATTACGTCCACCCCAGTTTGATATCGGGATTGGAAGAACGTGGCTACGATGTACACTATGATCGCCATTTTTTAGCTCAGGATCTGGATTCAGTATTAAGTGAGCTGTCAGGCATAGTTATCAATACCAAAATACCGATGATGCGGGAAAGGATTATGAAAGCCGAAAAGCTGGAGTTTATTGCGCGATTGGGTTCAGGACTTGATATCATAGACCTTGAAGCAGCTGATGAAAGAAATATAAAAGTTATCAATACACCGGAAGGTAATTGTGATGCTGTCGCCGAGCATGCGATTGGTATGCTGTTGTCATTGAGCAATAAGCTTTTAGCAGCCGATAGACAGCTGCGTCAGCGAATATGGAAAAGGGAAGAAAACAGGGGCTTTGAGCTGGGTGGGAAAACCATCGGAATAGTCGGCCTGGGAAACACAGGTCGGGCTATGTGCAGGAAACTGTCATGTTGGGGACTGGAGATTATATATAGTGACCCCTATATTAGTGATATACCCGCTGATTTGAGCTATCTTAAAGCTGTGAAAACAGAAGAGCTTGCCGAAATGTCGGATATTAT
>RFSX01000267.1 GCA_009923745.1 Chitinophagia bacterium | reverse complement strand
CAAAGCTGAAAACAATTTCAGCTACAGGATTGGCGGTGATAAAAAAGTGATGCAGAATGCAGCTCAAAGCCAACATCACCTGAAACAGGATATTGCTTTCGTTCTTAGCCCCAGTATAAAACTCTCTATAAATTATTGGGGTATTATTTCAGACAGAGAAATTCCTGCTACTACACAACAAAGCCAAAGTGAAGCATTCCAGAAAGATGCTATTCATCGCATCACCACCAGACTTAATAAAAGCTTCAGGCGTTCAGTACTGATCGGAAAACTGGCTTACTTCCATGAGCGCCTGGAATTCTCCGATCCACAAATACTCCTGAAAAGTAATACAGGTTTTAATACGCTTGTTGGTGACCTAAATTATGACGCACAACTAGGCAAAAAACATAGATGGATGACAGGCATCACAGGCATAGTATCCAATGTCCATCCTTCATCCAATTACCCTCAGGGTACAAATGAGCACCGATATGCTTTTTTTGCATCACTGGAATTGAATCCTCGACAATGGCTCATCAATATAGCTGCAAGGCAAGAAGTATTGGGCGATAACTTTTTGGATTTTGTGCCTCAACTAGCCATAGAGTACAAGGGCTTTGAACACTGGCAATTCAAATCAAAGCTCAGTAAGAACTTCAGGCATCCAAGTATCAATGACCGTTTCTGGATACCTGGAGGAAATCCGGAACTTAAATCAGAATCAGGTTGGTCCGCAGAATCAACTATAGCATTCCTAGCACATACTGAGCGAACAGGTATCAAGCTTTCGCTTTCCGTTTTCAACAGGTTTTTGGATAATCTTATTCAATGGGCTCCCGGCACACAGGCATACTGGTCAGCCTTTAACCTTACACAGGTTTGGAGCAGGGGTTTAGAATGGAGAGCCCAATACAGATTCAAGAATGAAAATATAGCATTTTCAGCCGATGCTGGAATAGACTTTATACGGTCAACAAGTCGGAACTCGATTGACCGACCCAAAATAACCAAAGGAGAACAAATCTGGTATACACCTGAAAGAACTTACTTTTTACAAGTACTGGGTACTAAAAAATCTTATCAGCTTCAGATCAACTACAATTACACATCAGAAACAAGAGGCCTCAATGCGATGGTCGGATCATATCATATTTTAATGATGCGTTTGTCAAAAGCTTTCGACATTA
>RFSX01000266.1 GCA_009923745.1 Chitinophagia bacterium | reverse complement strand
GGAGGATATTCCTTCTCTACAGAAGGATCTTCATCAATGAGATGCCTCTTGGTGGAACATAAGGGCAGAATAATTGTCTTTGATACCGGAATGGGTGACAAGCAGGATGATAAATTCAGGTCCTACTTCGAACCGCATGGTGATGATACACTGATATTGAGCATACGGCAAGCCGGCTATGATCCAACAGACATAACCGACGTATTTCATACCCATTTCCACTTTGATCACGTGGGAGGCTCGCTTCTGAAAAATCAAAAAGGAGAAATAGAGCCCGCTTTTCCAAATGCTACTTATTGGAGTAATAAACTGCATTACGACTGGGCAGCTGATCCCAATGCAAGAGAGAAGGCTTCTTTCCTTGCTGAAAACTTCAAACCCCTGAATGAGATGGGTCTCATGCAGTTTATTGACCTTGAAGACGGCATAGAATTCATGGAGGACATCACGTTGGACTTTTATTATGGTCATACTGAAGCCATGATGGTACCTACCATTCACCTGCCGGATGGCAAAAAACTGGTTTTTACAGCCGACCTACTGCCTTCGGCACATCATGTCAGGATGCCGTATGTTATGTCCTATGATATCAGACCGCTGGAGACTTTGAATGACCGCAAACGCTTTTATGAAAAAGCACTTGATCCGGATTGTTACCTCTTTTTTGAACACGATAAGGATACTGTCCTGGGGCAGCTGGTAAAAGATGAAAAAGGACGATTCGAAATTACAGAAGCAGATACCAGCCTCCTATTCTGACTCAAGACAATTTTTGATGGCTTCCCTTGCCTCGTGCATCAGATCATCTACATGGCGGCCTGATGACTCAATGCCATCGAGAACATGCCATTCGAGCCTCCTAAATATATTGAGCGGGTATTTTTTGTGCAGATTGATATCCATTGTACCTTTTATCGCAACGGGAACAATAAGTGCGCCGGGTGCTTTTTTGAGGAGAGCGGCTACCCCTCCTGGTTTGAATGCCTTGAGTTCCTTACCCTTCCGTGTCCCTTCAGGAAAAATAACAGCACTGAAGTTTCGATCATTGATCAATGTACCCAAACGCATAATTTCTTTCAAAGCCTGGCGGCGATCCCCCCTATCGATCAATGCTGCGCCACTCTTCCTTAAATTATAGGATACGCTGGGCAAGCCTTTGGCGAGGGACAA
>RFSX01000265.1 GCA_009923745.1 Chitinophagia bacterium | reverse complement strand
TCAAATCCATTCAGTCGAATACCTTTGTTTTCACCGAAGCGTAAGGGTTGCCCCTCTTCCAGCATCAATGCCTGCTCACTGCGCACATCTCTGCCAGTAACCGGGTCAAAAGCATGATTGTTGAAAAATCTGATAACCATGAAAGCGACGCAACTAAAGAAAATGAGACAGCAGCCGAAATTGAGGAAGAAACAATAGAGGAAGTACCGGAAGAAACACCCGAAGAAGTAGTAGAAGAATCCGAAGCTATGACAGATGAGCAACTGTCGAAAGCAGATAAGATAATTGCATCTGTAAGTGATGCGGTTGTAGATGCCGTCGACAGCAAAAAGCTGTTTAGGATGCACTGTGCAATTTGTCATGGCTTTAAAGGCAACCAGATGATTAATGGTGCCAAGGATTTAACAAAGTCAAAAATTTCTCTGACCGAAAGTGTAGCTCAGGTTTATCATGGAAAAGGCCTGATGACTCCATATAATAATATTTTATCTGAGGCAGAAATAGTCGCTTTAGCGAAATACACGGAGACATTGCGCAAGAAGAAATAAATGGAAACGCTCTCAGACCTTCTCAATATCCTTGAACTTGAAAAAATCAAGGAAAACAGTTTTGTAGGTCAAAACTATATTACTCCCTGGCGCATAATATTTGGTGGCCAGGTCCTGGGTCAATCTCTTCATGCTGCTTATGCCACGGTTCCGGAGGATAGGTTCGTTCACTCCCTTCACGGCTATTTTATACTTCCAGGCAATGTCGATATACCTGTAGAGTATGAGGTAGATATTACCCGTGATGGCGGCAGTTTTACCACTCGTCGGGTGCAGGCGCGTCAGAAAAATAAAACCATCTTTGTAGCAGCCATTTCATTTCAGGTAAGGCAGGAAGGTCTGGAACACCAGATTTATATGCCCAATGTAGTTTCTCCAGAAATCCTTATGACGGACCTGGAGCAACTGCAGGATATCAAGGATAGCCACCCCATGCTCTACCAGCGTTTATCGCGATTGCATCCCAATCCTATTGAATTCAGGCCTGTGGAGCAGGTTTTTACCCGTGAAATGAAAAAACTGGCTCCATTCCGACACGTCTGGATGAAGTCAAAGGAATTATTGGAAGCAGACCCTCGTGTGCATCACCAGGTGCTGGCCTTTGCATCAGACTATAATTTATT
>RFSX01000264.1 GCA_009923745.1 Chitinophagia bacterium | reverse complement strand
AAAAATGTCTTATTTTTGTTAACTTATTTTTAACAAATAAAAAATTATGATGAAATCTAAGACAAACAAACTGAAATTGAGTGCCTTATTATGGGCATTTCTGATTCCAGTTCTATCTTTTGCTCAGCAGTCTTTATCGGGAACGATTACAGATGCTGACACAGGAGAACCTCTTTTAGGGGTTACAGTGCTTGTTCAAGGAACGAACAAGGGAACGGTTTCTGATTTTGATGGGAATTATACCATCAATAATCTTGAGCCAGGCGATTATGTTGTTGTGGCTTCTTATACAGGATATTCCAAGCTTTCACAAACTGTGAATATTGGAAATACCGATGTTGAGCTTTATATCCAATTGACATTTTCTGCCTCTGAGCTTGATGAAATTGTAGTAACAGGTACGGGTGCTCCCGTTGCAAAAAAGCAATTGGGTAACAGTATCGGATCGATTACAACTGCAAGTTTAGAAAAATTACCGATCAACTCATTCTCTGACTTATTAGCAGGTAGAGAGCCAGGTATTGTCGCATTTCCTTCCGGTGGTCTTACTGGAGAGGGAGCTCAAATCCGGATTCGGGGTAATGCCTCTCTATCACAGCTAAACGAACCCATTGTAATTGTAGATGGTATTCGTGTAGACCGTGGAGGAGGATTCGGTGGTGGTTTTGTTGGATCTGGTGGTGGAGGTTCTACCTCTCGTCTGGATGACATAAACCCAGAATCTATAGAACGTGTTGAGATTTTGAAAGGAGCCTCTGCAGCTACGCTCTTCGGAACGGAAGCGAGTAACGGGGTAATTCAAATTTTCACTAAAAAAGGACAGTCAGGTGCACCTCGATTCAGTTTTAAAGCAACTCAAGGATTTATTAATTATCCTATAGGTGCTGTCCCTGATAATACAGGATGGACAGCGAGTGCAGATAGAGCAGCAGAATTATCACAATTCTATGGCTATACTGTCAGACCTTATGAGCTCATCAGTTTCAATGCGATGGAGGATTTGTATGAAACAGGGATTCAAAATACTGTAAATGCCAATGTATCAGGGGGTAATGAATTTATTACCTACTTTACCTCAGCGCGGTATTCTTATACGGATGGACCTTTTGGGGGACAAGAAAGAGAAGGATATCTTGATGGTCAAAAAACCAATGCTACGGATATAGACCGC
>RFSX01000263.1 GCA_009923745.1 Chitinophagia bacterium | reverse complement strand
TTTTAAGACACGGATATAAAGAATTAAGTATTCACCCTGGAGAGGGTGGCGCATTCAAGATTGAAAAAAATGCACTTCATATCTGGCCGCGAGGAGAGTTCATGATTATCGCTCTTCCGAATCTGGATGCCAGTTTTACCCTGACCATGTTTCATCCCATACATGGAGATATAGGTTTCAATGCTTTGAATAATGAGGAAAAACTGAAAGCCTTTTTTGAAAAATACTACCAGGACCTACTCCCCTACATTCCGCATTATGTTGAAGAATATTTTGAAAATCCAGTAGGAACATTGGGTACCATCAAGTGCTATCCATGGCAGGCGTATGGACGTACTTTAGTAATGGGTGATGCATCACATGCCATCGTTCCGTTCTATGGACAAGGGATGAATGCCTCATTTGAAGATGTGCGTGTATTTGATGAACTCATGAATGTGCATGGTGAAGATTGGAAGAGTCTGTTTGAAGCGTTTCAGGATGCACGGCATAAAAATACGGATGCGATTGCTGATTTGGCTATCGATAATTTTTACGAAATGCGGGATCATGTGGATGATGAGGACTTTAAAGCTAAGCGGGAGCTTGAAATGAAAATGGAACAGCAATTCCCGGAGTATTATTCAAAATATTCCCTTGTGACATTTAAACCCGAATGGTCCTATGAAAAGGCTATGATTGTTGGTCGAAAGCAGGATGAGCTTTTATTGAATATTGTGAGAAGTTGCAATGGTCACACAGATCCTGCATCAGCGCTTGAAAAAATTAAAGAACTGCATAAAACACTGGAATATGAAATCTGATTCTAAAGTCATAGAAGGAAGAGCCATGCCGCTTGGAAATTATCCGCATGTCAAGCGTGTCGGTGATTTTATCTATGTTTCCGGGACCAGTAGTCGAAGACCTGATAATACCCACGTTGGAGCCGAAAAGCAAAGCGATGGCAGCTTTAAGCTGGATATACGCAAGCAGACAGAAGCTGTCATCAAGAATATTGACACCTTACTCAAAAGCATGGACTCAGGCCTTGCTGATCTTATAGATGTAACAACTTTCCTGGTTGATATGGATGATTTCGAGGGCTATAACGAAGTATATGGCCAGCATTTTGATCACACAGGCCCTACGCGCACAACGGTTGCTGTCTCGCAGTTACCACACCCGAATCTTT
>RFSX01000262.1 GCA_009923745.1 Chitinophagia bacterium | reverse complement strand
TGTCTCGGATTATTGGTAGCCTTGTTGGCCAACATATCATCAACAAAAACACGCTCGGTTTTTTTAGCAGAATATATAGCTGTTCCTTCGACCTCATCCAGATTTCGTAAAGCAAAAAATTCCTTCCTCTTGGCAGAAATCAAAACTTCATTGATCGTTTCTGACAAGGGCTCAAGGCTTATATAAATGCTGGTATCCTTTTCAATGCTTAGGTTCAGATTCAGGGTTTTATATTGAAAGGAGAACACAACAAGTCTTAAAGTTTGACCTTTGGGACTGATGATCAGTACCCCCTTTTCATCGGAAGGCCTGTAGGACCTGCCTGCTATAATATCAAAAACCTCATAATCAAGCACAGCAACTTCACTTAGGCTGTCAGTAGCTTTCAGGCTTACAGTAGCCTGTGAACTGACGGAAACGCTATATGTGATCAGCATAAGCAGGATTATATATTGACAACTACTCTTCATGATATGGCAATACCCAATTCCTGTGTGTTAATGAAGGCTTTATATTAAGGAGGTTGACATTAGGATCTACAAAAGCTCTGCTCGGTAGGCCATTAAGGGCCACATAACTTTCAACATATACACCCAGGTTTTCATGTCCCTGGCTCTTGAAGTGCCTGGCCAGGTAATGAGCATATTCGAGGATAAAATCAGCTTGAGTAGACATCTGTTTTTCCTGGAATATACTTAGAAAATCACTGTTATTGACATAGAAATAAGCTCCTGTTTTTTCATCAGTAATTTTGAACTGAGCATACCCTGCTTTTTCCATCAACATGACCCGCCAGGAAAAACGAAATCCCTCTTCAGTCCAAAACAGATGTCCCGGATAGAGTAAATATCGGAATGGGAATAAAAGTTGAATAGCAAAAAAAATGCTTAATAAAGCTATGCGCCACCGCGGCACAGCCATCTCACTGTGTACCAATCTTTTCCCATTATCAAAAACAGAGAAATCCCAATTTAAAACTCGAGCTATCACAGATAGTATCCGTTTGTGAAATCCACTTTCAAAAAATATAAGTGTGCTGAAAACCATTATGAAAGGGAACATGCCAATTGGAAAAAGGATGCGTGTCATGACATGAAAAAAGATGACTGCCGCAAATGCATATGGCCTTGTCTTATTTGTATAGAGCAGGAAAGGGATACTCAGGTCATAG
>RFSX01000261.1 GCA_009923745.1 Chitinophagia bacterium | reverse complement strand
CTTGTACCATAGGCCATCAGGAGCTTCCTTCTTGTTCTTGGTAGCTGTTTGAATCCCGTCTTTAAATCTCTTGAACCAACCCATTGCAAAATTTTAAGAACGCAGTTGCTGCAGTTTATTGGAAAATCAAAGTTAAAAGGAATGCGTCAGTAAACAAACAGCTTATATCCGAAATTAGTATATTCTATAAAATTTTATTTATTACGAATTGCTAATCAATCCCTTAAACTCAATATCGATATGATTTGACGGTCTCTATAAAGCACTTAACACCACTGAGGGGTGTATCTGGGTACACACCATGTCCCAGGTTACATATATGATACTTTCCGAAGGCTTCAATCATTTGATGGGTTCGCTGTTTTATAAGCTCTTCGGAACCATATAATATGCAAGGATCCAGGTTACCCTGCACTGTATGATCGATGCTTATTATATCGCGAAAGCGACCAGGATCCATAGACCAATCCAGCCCTATGACGTCAGCGCCGATATGGCTTAGATCATCCAGAGAGAACCATGCCCCTTTGGCGAATATTATTACTGGAACCTCATTGATTGAATCCACGATTCTTTTCAAGTACGGCAGACAAAACTCTTTGTAAGTAGTAGCATTCAGTAATCCAGCCCATGAATCAAAAAGCTGGATGACATCAGCACCATAGCGTACCTTCATTTTCAGGTAGGCGATGATGGTTTTTGTAAGTTTTTCCAAAAGAGCATGAGCAAGCTCAGGGTCTTTATAAAGGAAAGATTTTGCCTTGGAAAAAGTCTTTGAGCCCTGGCCTTCGATCATGTAGGCTAAGAGTGTCCATGGTGCACCAGCAAATCCTATAAGTGGCACCCTGTCGTTCAATAATTCCTTCGTAATTTCAAGTGCTTTATAGACGTAACCAAGCCTTTCAGCTGCTTCCTCTCCTGCTATCAATTTATTGACATCTTCAATGCTTTTAATGGTGTCAGGGAAACGTGGTCCTTTCTTTTCGATCAATTCATAGGGCAAGCCCATAGATTCAGGAACAACAAGGATATCTGAGAATATAATAGCGGCATCGACGCCAAGAATATCAACCGGCTGCACAGTAACCTCAGCCGCCTTTTCAGGTGTTCGCACCAATTCAACAAAACCAGACAGGGAAGATCTGACAGCACGGTATTCAGGTAATATACGGCCTGC
>RFSX01000027.1 GCA_009923745.1 Chitinophagia bacterium | reverse complement strand
GAGGCCAGCCCATTTGACTTTGGGAGGATGTGGACTTTCGAAAATCCACCTATAAGTTATTTTGAAGAAGAATACGGCATGGAGTTCAATCAAGCCTGGTTTGATGATGTCAGAAAGTCTTCATTGCGTTTCGCAAGCTGGTGTTCTGCATCTTTTGTATCGCCTGATGGCCTTATCATGACCAACCACCATTGCTCTCGCGATGTTGCATTATCGGTACAAATGGAAGGAGAAAACTTTGACAATAATGGGTACTATGCAAAGCAGCTCTCAGACGAACGGAAAGTGCCGAATCTTTTTGTGGAACAATTGATCAAAGTAGCAGACATAAGTGACATGCTTGAAGATCGCGTCGGCTCATATGAAAACGATGATGACAAGGCAGAGAAAACAGCAAAGGCTCTTGAAGTAATTTCAAATGAATATGCACAAAAGGAAGATTGGCAAGGTCTGAGATTGCAAACTGTAAGTTTTTACTCAGGAGGAAAATATTCAATCTATGGATATAAAAAGTTCAGTGATATCAGGTTGGTATTAATCCCTGAAAACGACCTGGGATTTTATGGTGGAGACCCAGACAACTTTACCTATCCTCGATATAACCTTGACTTTACTTTTTGGAGAGCCTATGATGAATCCGGAAACCCATTAAATACTTCGGACTTCTATTACAAGTTCAACCCTGATGGCATATCGGAAGATACGCCGGTATTCGTTGTCGGGAACCCTGGCAGAACCGAGCGCTATAGGACATATGCTCAATTGGAATACGACAGAGATCACAGATACAAATACCTTCTTCACTGGCTGACTAACAGAAGAGATTTTCTCCAGATTCAGTATGAAAGGATGGTGAATATACCCGAAAAAGAAAGAGAGGCGCAGGAATTACTGGGGAGCATCAACAACCTGTCCAATTCGATCAAAGCCTATGGCGGAATTATGAAAGGTCTTCACAATAAGGAGTTCATGGGAAGAAAAAGCCAGATGGAATACCGCATAAAGGCGGAATCCCCGGGCATCAGTTATTGGGATGAACTGGAAAAAGAATACGCTCGATTGACCCCTCATTCTTGGGCTGTATCACATCTTGCACCCAGCCCGCTGAGAGGCGATGTTTTCAGAATGATACACATGCTGGCACAGATAAAGGCCAATCTGGACAACGAGGAAGCAACAGAAGAGGACAAGGAGGCAGCTATAGCTGAAATATCAAAAATGGCAGGCTCCCTGGATAAAGAGAAGGAAATGCAATTGATACAAATGTTACTTCGAGAGATAAAAGAAGATATTTACCCTGGAGATAATACTCTCGCCAGGCTCTTAGACAGCAAAGGCATTGAAGATTATGTTGCCCACTTATTCGACAAGTCAAAAATACTGGAGTCTGAAAAAGCCGCCATGAAATGCATCTCCAAGGAAAAAAATCTGAATAAATCAAAAGACCCTATGATCCGGGCTGCCGATATCATAGTTAAGAGGTACCAGGAGTCCGCTGAGGCATTTGGAAGCTCATCACCTAAAAGAAGGTCCCTGGAGTCAAAAATTGCCAACCGTGTTTTCAAAGTGTTCGGCAACTCCTTGCCGCCTGATGCCACATTCACACTCAGAATATCCGATGGGCGTGTTAAAAGCTATGATTATAACGGTACTGAGGCCCCAGTAAACACGACGTATTTTGGCTTATACGATCGACACTACAGTAATAAAGGTGAATTCCCCTGGTCATTACCTGAAAAGTGGATGAATCCTCCTATGGAGCTCTTGAAATCACCGCTCAACCTGGTGTCCACCAATGATATCATAGGAGGGAACTCAGGTTCAGCGCTTATCAATGCAAATGCTGAAGCAGTAGGACTGATATTCGATGGAAATATAGAGTCCCTTCCAGGAAATTTCATATATGACGAGCAGCATAATCGAACAGTATCTGTTCATGCAGGAGGTATCCATGCGGCCATGAAATATATTTATAAGGCCGATAGAATTCTTGACGAATTACTCGAGCAATAGAAAATCAGAGCCGTTAGCAAAAACACATGGAGCACGTATATAGAAACATTGTTTTTGTTGACGGCTATTGCATGGTTTGTCATTGGCTGGTTCTATTCATCGCCAAAAGGGACAAACATGATATTTTCCGATTTGCTGCTATTCAAGATCAGCAAGCAGAATCCTTTGAAGATATAAATCCCGTATACCTCAAAGAGACATCAACAGTCATACTGAAGGCAGCAGATGGTAAGGTTTATTATCATTCAGATGCCGTTATTCGAATTGTCTCAAGCTTATCCGGATTATGGCCTGTTTTAAAGCTACTGCTCTTAGTGCCCAGATTTATTCGAGATCCACTTTACAAGCTCTTTGCACGCACACGCTATGTTTTCGGAAAAAAGAACACGTGCATCATTCCAAAAAAGGATAAAACACATCGAATAAAAAAAGGGTCTGTAAATTAATCACAGACCCTTTTTAGTATTCAGTCAAACCAACTAGTTCTTATCGTCGACTTCCTCGAATTCGACATCAGTAACTTCTTCAGTGCCATTATCAGAGCTTGCAGTAGCGTCACCATTATTGGCAGCTCCGGCCTGACCTTCCTGACTGGCCTGGTATATATCCTGGCTTGCAGCCTGCCATGCAGTATTCATTTTGTTCATAGCTTCATCAAGCTTATCAACATCCTGCATTTTGTGAGCTTCTTTCAGTTCAACCAATGCACCTTCAATAGCTGCCTTCTTGTCTTCAGGAACCTTATCGCCATATTCACTCATCTGCTTTTCCGTCTGGAAAATAAGATTGTCAGCTGTATTCAATTTGTCCACTTTTTCGCGTGCTGCTTTATCCTGGTCGGCATTGGCTGCAGCCTCCGCTTTCATCTGAGCAATCTCGTCCTGAGAAAGACCTGTGGATGCTTCAATCCTAATATTCTGTTCTTTGCCTGTTCCTTTATCCTTGGCAGAGACATTCAAAATACCATTGGCATCCATATCAAACGTTACTTCTATCTGAGGCACACCTCTTGGTGATGGTGGAATACCATCGAGAATAAAACGTCCGACCGTCCTGTTATCTTGAGCCATAGGTCGCTCTCCTTGCAGTATGTGAATCTCTACGGATGGCTGATTGTCTGCCGCAGTAGAATATACCTTTGTCTTTTTGGTAGGTATGGTAGAGTTTGATTCTATCACAACATCATATACACCTCCCATTGTTTCAATACCTAAGGACAGTGGCGTAACATCAAGCAATAATACGTCCTGAACATCACCGCTTAAAACACCTCCCTGGATAGATGCACCAATAGCTACTACCTCATCCGGGTTAACTCCTCTGTTAGGTTTCTTACCAAAGAATTTTTCTACTGTTTCCTGTATCTTAGGGATACGTGTGGAGCCACCTACCAGGATAACTTCATCAATATCGGATTTAGACAAGCCCGCATCTTTCAGAGCTTCCTCACATGGCTTAAGAGTGCGCTCAACAAGCGCATCAGCCAATTGCTCAAATTTAGCTCGCGTCAACTTGTTGACAAGGTGCTTAGGAACACCATCCACTGCCGTAACATATGGCAGGTTGATGTCTGTCTCTGAAGAGGAAGACAATTCAATCTTAGCTTTTTCAGCTGCATCTTTTAATCGCTGAAGGGCCATTGGGTCTTTTCGAAGATCAATATTCTCCTGCTTCTTGAATTCCTCAGCCATCCAATCGATGATAACCTCATCAAAGTCATCACCACCCAGGTGTGTGTCGCCGTTGGTAGATTTCACTTCAAACACGCCATCACCAAGCTCGAGAATTGAAACGTCAAAAGTGCCACCACCAAGGTCATAAACCACGATAGTCTGATCTTTATCTTTTTTATCAAGTCCGAATGCCAAAGCTGCAGCGGTTGGCTCATTAATAATTCTGGACACTTTCAATCCTGCAATTTCACCAGCTTCTTTAGTAGCCTGTCGTTGGCTATCATTAAAATATGCCGGCACAGTAATTACAGCTTCCGTCACTTCTTGTCCGAGGAAATCTTCCGCTGTCTTTTTCATTTTCTGAAGAACCATAGCAGAAATTTCCTGCGGCGTGTATTTGCGATCTTCAATCTCAACCCTGACCGTGTTGTTGTCGCCCTTCACAATCTTGTAGGCCGATCTTTTAATCTCCGTAGATACCTCATCATATCTGTGTCCCATAAATCTCTTGATCGAAGATATTGTACGGGTAGGGTTTGTGATAGCCTGTCTTTTTGCAGGATCACCTACCTTTCTTTCTCCGTTATCAAGGAATGCAACGACAGAAGGAGTCGTCCTCCTACCCTCATCGTTAGGAATAACGACCGGCTCGTTACCTTCCATTACAGCAACCACAGAGTTTGTGGTTCCCAGGTCAATTCCAATAATTTTACCCATTTCTCAAATTTATTCTTTAGATAATGTTTTTCTCAGATGAATAAGATCAATAGCTGTGCCATTGGATTTTCATGCCAATTTGTATGGAAAACATGTAGAATGGACTGACATTTCATACAAAAGAAACATCAGATATGACAAAATGTCCATTCAGGAGATATTAAATCAATTCGTAAAATTTAATGCTCGCGTAATGGTACCGTTAACAAGAGAGTCTCGCGTAGGATTTGAAATGGTGACATTTTCAACAAATGCGGTATTGGTCGAACTGAAAATACCACGACCACCCGGAATATTTGAAAAACTCGGCACATCCTGTGTAGATGTAATACCCAGATTGGCTTCACCAACGGAAACAAAACTGTTGATTTCTTCTCCCCCGCTAATCACTCTCACCGTGAGATCTTCAAAGCGCCTTTCTGCATCTTCATCAACAGATTTGTCTCAGGAGAACGTTCCCTATAATTGATATCCACATACAGGTTGTGTGTTGCCGCAGACTCAGAAACCTGCCAGAAAAAGCGCGTACGATCGGTGTAATCAAAATCAAGAATATTAGCGGTGACTGGGTCAGGCCTTCTTATCCGGGATTGACCTAACAATACAGTGGATGCTTCGATAGATTCAGCTTTGCTTTCCCTGCTTATTCTCAGCGTATACTCCTCGTCTCCTTCAAGAGCGATATCAGCTGTTCGTATCTTGTAAAGATAATTTGGTGATTGAGCAAAAGCACCCTCCTCTCTTGAGTAACCTTCGAGCTTGCCATCCACCATTTCCAAGGCAAATGAAGCTCCATTGCTGGTACGTACAAGCTCAACAGTGGCGTCATCATAATATAGAGAATCGGGATCCTGGGCTATGACAAGCGCACTGGTAGTTTCATCCACAAAAGCCTTTTCCAGTCTTATGTATTGGGCCGTATCTGACAAGGAGATAAACCCATATACAACAGGTATATCTTTCCTCGCTTCAATGATGTCCAACTCATTGTCACAAGACACTATAAGAAGACTAAACAGTAACAGGCTTAAGGTAAATTTCATTCTTTCTTATTTGCTGGGCGTAAAACTAACTCAATTTATCTTTACCTCTCATTTATAAATCTATTTTATATCTTGCCTCAAGTAATTAGTGTAAAAATGTCAGCAGTAAGTAAAGAAGCTAAACGCGTAACAACTCATGTTCTTCAAAAAATGAAACATGAAGGAGAGAAAATCTCAATGCTCACAGCCTATGACTTTAGTATGGCCCGAATCATTGACAATGCCGGAATTGATGTCATTCTCGTCGGCGATTCAGCCTCTAATGTAATGGCCGGTCATGAAACAACTCTCCCCATTACCCTGGATCAGATGATTTATCATGCTTCATCGGTAATAAGGGGCGTTAAAAAAGCTCTTGTCGTTGTAGACTTGCCTTTTGGAACCTATCAGGGCAACAGTAAAATTGCTCTTGAATCATCCATTCGGATTATGAAGGAATCAGGAGCTCATGCCGTGAAATTGGAAGGAGGCATAAAAATCAAGGAATCGGTTGATCGCATACTATCTGCCGGAGTGCCTGTGATGGGGCACCTTGGTTTGACACCACAGTCTATTTACAAATTTGGTACATACTCAGTGCGAGCTAGAGAAGAGGAAGAGGCCAAACAGCTCTTATCCGATGCCACCATTCTCCAGGATGCGGGATGCTTTGCTTTAGTTCTCGAAAAAATACCCGCAAAACTGGCTATAGAAGTTTCCAAAAGCCTGGATATCCCAACTATTGGGATAGGCGCGGGAGCAGGATGTGATGGACAAGTGCTTGTAAGCCATGACCTGTTTGGAATAACCCAGGATTTCAACCCCAGGTTTCTCAGAAGGTACATGAACCTGTTTGAAGATATGCAAACGGCCGTACAGTCCTATATTAAAGACGTCAAGTCCGGCGACTTTCCTAATGATCAAGACATTCCTGAGGAGATGTCCCTGGAAGTACTGGCAGATAGCCTGGTTGAAAAGAATTTTATCAAAGACCGCCTATCATTTATATGGGTCAGCGAAAAGATGAGCTACACCAAACCTCGTCCAGGCAGGTACAAACTGCAAGACGGCATGAACAATCGTGCATTGGTTTCGCTTTTACGATCCGGCGTTCAGGAACCGGTTGTTCTGACATTCAATAATGTGCGAACTATTGAAGAATTATGTGATTTGTTTGGAGAGAAACTTGAATATGGTTCGGAAAGCTATTGCAGCTTTTTTACAGACTCACTCATGCTGTCAGAAATAGGATATACAAAAGAATCCATATTGAGTCTTTTTATACCCAACACCTATGAGTTATATTGGAATATGCCACCAGGCCAGCTTTTGGAAAGGATGAAGTTAGAGCATGACCGATTCTGGAATACAGAACGAAAACAAAAACTTCAAAACATCGGACTGTCACAGCTAGAAGCCTATACTCTGGCATCCATAGTGCAAAAAGAGACGAATCTTAAATCTGAAAAACCTATCATAGCGGGGGTATATTTGAACAGACTCAAACGAGGTATTCTTCTCCAGGCTGACCCTACGGTAGTATATGCTGTAGGAGATTTTGACATACGGCGTGTTCTTAACAGGCATCTCGAAGTTAACTCACCTTACAATACCTATAAATACCCAGGTCTTCCCCCCGGGCCTATATGCATGCCAGATATAAGCACTATAGATGCTGTAATCAGCCCTCAGGAACATGACTACATATATTTCTGTGTAAAACCGGGAACAGGCTTTGAACACGCGTTTGCCAAAACACTCAGAGAACACAACAGGAATGCCCAGGCTTACAGAGAATGGTTAAATAGCAGTCGGATCTACAATTGAATTACCTTGAAAGTCTGTCCGGAGTTGTTCGTTCCAGCTTCATCTGAACTGAATTGTCCTTGTAGGTTGCTGTACCAATCAAAACCAAAGCATCGCCAGCGGATTTAGCTGTCCACTCCTGTGGTTTCAAGCTGTTATTATCATCAAGCATAAGAAGTTCTCCCCTCTCAAAATGATAATTATATCTACCCGAGCCCTGGACTTGATCATATCGTCCATAGTCATAGGTTCCGTCCGTTTTAAAGTCTATCCACATCCCTTTATAGGCTCCAGGCTCAGACATTTCACCATCGAAAACGAACTGATATTCCCAAATATCAGCTTCGATTATAGCATATGAGTTTGAATCTTGCTTGGCACGAAAATCAAGAATGGAAGCTGCTTGCTTTCTGAAGCCAGGAATGTCCATCGGCTTACTTTTCTTACGCATCTCTTCCAAGCGTTCCGCTTTGATTGGATTATCTTTAATACCGGACTCATCAGAAAGCATAGAGTCAGGACGTTGGGGATTGTCGTTTTTACATGCCATGACAGATAAAGTCAAAGAAAACAGGATATATATGTATATTTTCACACCCACAAATTTTTGAATACGAATATATATGTTTGACAGTTTTTCAAATCATATAGAAAAAGAAAAATTCTTCTCTGATAAAAGCCGAATCATCCTGGCCGCCAGTGCTGGTATAGATTCCATGTGCCTCCTTCATCTGATGAATCAATGTGGATTGAGCTTTGAGGTCGCCCATTTTGATCATCTTACACGTGAAGGAAAGTCAAGCCTGGAAGCAGAATTTGTTAAAAGTATCTGTGATGATAAATCACTTCCATTCCATATAGGCGTATTCGATAAAACCAAACCGTATAATAATTTCCAGGATGAAGCGAGGCATCAGAGGTATCAGTTTTTTAAGAGCCTGAATCCAGACTGTTTGGTCACTGCACACCATAAGGATGATACTATCGAAACAATCTTTATGAACTTCATCCGTGGCAAATCATTGAAAGGTATTGATGCTGTAAATGACAATATCGTTAGGCCACTCTTACAATACAGCAAAGCTGAAATTATAGATTATTCAGATAGTGAAGGCATACCCTTTATCGAAGACGAATCCAATTTCGACAACAACTATCTTCGAAATTTTGTGCGAAACGAAAGTCTTCCACAAATCAAAACGCAGATTGATAAGCTGGAAGAAAGACTCATATCCTTGAGCAATCGCTTCGAACAAAAAGACAGGATACTTTATGTCTTGGCGAAAAAAGTTTTGGACATAAGAGAAAATACGGACCTCATTTTCATCACAATTGAAAGTATCCAATCATTGAAGGAGGATGCTGCAGAAATTCTTTCAGTGGCTCTAAAAACCTATGGCTTCAACACATCACAGTCTTATGATATGGTGCGGAGTATTTCAGAAACGGGTAAACTCTTTGAGTCGTCTACGCATAAAGCGCTGATTGACAGAAAAAACCTTATCATTGAAAAGCTCGACAGCGGGGATAAAGCTGAAGAAATATCTATCACGTTATCATCCATGCCCTGTACGATGAAATTCTCGGACTCCAAGTTCAAATTTGAAATTTCAGAATCAACTGATGAACTCACCTGTAAGATGCGATTCCAGATCCCGATAAGCTCCGTCAGGGAAAAAGTCATTCTGCGACTATGGAGACCGGGAGATGTCTTTTATCCTTCAGGCATGAACATGCAGTCTCAAAGTCTAAAAAAGTATTTCACTAATATCAAGATGGACCGCTTTTCAAAAGCAAAACAAGTGTTGTTATGCCATGAAAATGGAGATATCATGTGGATATGCGGTATGAGAAAAGATGAGCGATATTGGAGGATTGCAGGCTCCGGCAGATACCTCACGGTCACTATGCATTAGGCTTACCTTAGTTCTTTTTACCGAAAAGGTTTTTATCCTTATTGTCATCAAATACAGGCTTAGGCCTTGGCGCATTATTCTCTCCATAGCTGTGATTGTAAAGCTTGGAGATATATTTCCACTTGCCTTCCAGCATTTCAAAACCTTCATAGGTTCCATCTGGTATCATTGTTGGACCCTGCCCTTCTTGCTTACCCATGCGTGGCATGAGATGATCCATGACAATCATCTTTAATCCTGGATTGTAATTCAGGTTTACGGCTGCATCAGAAGAATACTTGAGGAGGATCCTGTTGTTGAACATCCCCTTATCCTTTCTATCTTCAAACACTTCTTTTCCAAGGACAATATTCTCTCCTTCAACTCTAAGCACATCAGCTATTTTAATATGGTCATATTGACCATAGCCATTATAGCCAAACAGCAAGTAAGTATCCTTGTCAAATGCCACTAGGTTATAGTATAAAGCGCCATACCAGTTATCAGGCTTCAGATCCATATACTGTATAGACTTATCCGGACTCCGTGTTTGCTTGAATTCCACGTAAGTGCCGTCAGGCCAAACCAGAAATGCGTGATATTCGAATTCGAAAGCTGCTTTCTCCAGTTGCCAGCTGAGCAATCTGAATCGCCCTGCATCTTCATCAATGACAGATATAGTCCTCAAATTATCAAGACTGGCATTGTACAAATTTGTGCTATCAAGCAACTGGATAAAGTCATTGTAAAATTGGCTTGAAGCATACTCTCTGTGATTGTATTCGAGTGCACTGACCATTACATCGCCATAGTAGCTCAGGCGTTCAGAAATATCGTCCATATTAACCTGTGTCTTAGCAGACAGGCTTAGGCAAATACATACTAATGACAGAAAAAACCTCATTCACTCTTTTTTTGAGTTAACGAATTCAGGGATTGATTCATTGCAACAGATCAGGGATTACATGCCTCGATCATAGTATCATAATCAGGTTTGTCAGAAATGGTTTTGTGAATATAACTGTTGACAATTTTACCTTCTTTAAGAACAAAGATACCAGGCATTTGAAAACTGTCGCCTATCTGGTCTATAGAGTACCCTATACCCTTTTTCTTCAATTCAAATCCTCTGATCCACACAGAAAGACCGAAGAGCTGACCAAAATTTCCTTTAGTCAAGCCAAATTGTGCGTATAGCTGGCAATTGGGATCCGAGATGTGCTTAACATCCTTGAAATTATACTCCGAGAAAAACTTCTCGGCGATATCATTAGCAGACATGTGTACGAAAACAAGATCAATATTTTTGTCTTTTATCTTATGCTGTTTGTCCGAGATATCATCTAGCGCTTCACGGCAAAAAATACATCCAAAATGTCTAAGAAAAACAAGCATGACAGGCTTGGAAAAAGATAAATCTTCCAGGGATTCATGCGTATTCGTAAAGACATTTTGGATGTCTAAAGCCATAGATTTATACCAATTTCATTTTTTGGAAGTCGGAAATTACTGAACCAACTGCCTTGGATGATATTCTTAACAGTTTTTTCTCCTCAGAGTTTAATTTCAATTTGAGTATCTTCTTGACGCCTTCCTTACCCAATTGGACCGGCACGCCGAGAAACATATCCTTTACACCGTACTCGCCCCGCAACCATGCAGAGCATGGAAAAATTCTTCCATCATCTTTTACGATAGACTCAACCATCTGGGCAGCTGCCGCTCCTGGAGCATACCATGCTGAAGTACCCATCAATTTGACCAATTCTCCTCCGCCTCCTTGTGTTCTTTTGACAATTTTGTCAAGACTTCTTTTACTGATCATATCAGTAACAGGAATACCGGCAACAGTGGTGAAACGAGGCAGCGGAACCATAGTGTCGCCATGACCTCCCATAAGAATGGCCTGAATGTCTTTTGGTGATACATTCAATTCCGTAGCAAGAAAAGCCCTGTACCGAGCTGTGTCCAGAATACCAGCCATACCAATAACACGAGACGGATCTAATTTGCAAGCTTTAAGGCATGCATAAGACATCACATCCAGTGGATTGGAAACGATAATGAAGATGGGCTTCTTTGAATATTTAAGGATAGACTTAGTGACGGAAACTACAATCTTGGCATTGGTAGAAATCAAATCATCTCTACTCATTCCTGGTTTCCTTGGAATACCAGCTGTTATTACAACTATATCAGAGTTTTTGGTATCTGCATAATCTCCCGTACCTACAACTTTTGTGCTGTAGTAATCTACCGGAGCCTGTTGCCAGGTATCAAGAGCCTTTCCCCTTGCAAAATCATCCTTAATATCAATAAGAACTACCTCATTGACAATATCTTTATGAGCAAGAACATTAGCCACCGTTGCACCAACATTTCCTGCACCAACAACTGTTACTTTAGACATATTACTATTTGTTTAATTTGTTTTAATATTGCGCTGCAAAAGTATAAAATTATTACAGCTAATATGCTGAAATGTTCTCCCTAGCATCAATTTAAAGTTTGATTGTAATTACCTTTGTGCAAAATTTAGAATAATGAAGTATTTATTCACAACTATGCTTTTCTTTTTTGTGGCCTCTATAGGTCTTTACAGCCAAAGTGAAGGCTGCATAACACAACAGGATGAGCAGTTATTTGAAAGACTTGAATACAACCTCAAGCAAGCCAATAAAACGGTAGAAAAAGGCTATGTAACCCGATTCGTACCGGTACATTTTCATATTGTCACAGACAACGACGGTTCCAACTCACTTGACGAGGACAAATTGATAAAAGACCTTTGCAAGCTGAACAACCGTTACGAGGAAGCTGACATTTTGTTTTACATCGATGAGATCAGCTACATCAATAGTACGAACCTCAACAGCAGGCCGCGATTGAGCAGCAGTGTATCACTGATGAGGCAAAACCGTAACAGTAACGCCATGAATGTTTACCTGGTTACCAACATCCTTCAAAATGATGGTTCACCTTCCGGGGCAGCAGGTTATTATTCCGGCGGATCAAACAACGACTTTATTGTCATGCTCAAAACGACGCTGGGAAATGACAGTTTTGTACTTGAACATGAAATAGGTCACTTCTTTTCACTACCGCACACACATGTCGGCTGGGAAGGAGACATATCTCAAGGATCTACTAATGGAGGCTATCAGCCTGAAATACATGGTGATACAGTAAGAATCCAGATTATAACTGGATCAACACAATCCGGACCCGTAGAAGTCGAATTGGTCAACGGATCCAACTGTAATGTTGCAGGCGATAGAATTTGTGACACGCCTCCTGATTACGGATTTGGACAATCTTGCGGATGCTGCACTATGGTGTACGATGTATGGGACCGTAACGGTGATAAGATTGAACCAATGATAGACAATGTCATGTCTTACTCAAATGGCTGCGACCCTTTTCTTTTCTCGCAGGAACAGATCATAACCATGCAGTCGGATTTTGATTCACCATTCAGATCTTATTTACGCACAGGTGAGGTAACAGAATATAATCCTATACCTAATTCAGTGAATATCATCAGTCCAGTCAGCGATCAGATCTATGAGGATTTCAATGGTGTTCTTATCGAATGGGAACCCATTGCCGAAGCAGAAGGATACAGAGTGCAGATCAGCGGCAGACAGCAACTCAGCTTTATCACAACAGATAGTGAATTGTTTCTTACCGAATTGCTTCCTAACAGTCTATACTTCGTTGACGTATTCGCTGTCAACAAATTCGGTACAGGTTGCAACACTGTGACCAGACGCCTATTCCAGACTGGCACAGGGTCCACCTCAGTCAATGAAACAGAATCAGTCAATTCTGTTACATTATACCCTAACCCGGCAAGAAGTGGAGAACAAATCACACTTAGCCTTGAAGCTTCAAAAAACATTAGTGGACAATTAAGCTTATATAATCTGAATGGAGAAAAAATATGGGATCAATGGGTTTCAATATTTGAAAACAGATCAGCGATTGAACTATCCAGCGCAGAATTGACTCCTGGCATATATCTTTTGGAGTTTAACAGCTCGGAAGGGCTTATCGTAGAAAAACTCATTATAGAATAGAAAAAAACTAAATATGAATTTACACGAGTACCAGGCTAAGGAATTGATTCACAGTTACGGGGTGCCTATTCAAAAAGGCATTATGGCAGGATCCGTAGAAGATGCTGTTGCAGCCTACAAGGAAATACGTAAAGAGAGCAATTCAGATATCGCCATCGTTAAGGCGCAAATCCATGCAGGTGGAAGAGGAAAAGGAGGAGGTGTAAAGCTGGTCAAATCAGAAGATGAGCTGAGAATGGAAGCTGACAACATCCTGGGCATGATGCTTAAGACACCCCAGACTCCTGGCGGCATGGAAGGTCCTGGTAAGCTTGTACGCAAAATACTCGTTGCCGAAGATGCCTATGCCCCTGACTTTGATGCGTGCGATGAAATCTATATGTCTATACTTATGGACCGTGAGAAAAAATGCAATGTCATCATATATTCCACTGAGGGTGGTATGGACATTGAAACTGTTGCTGAAGAAACACCACATCTCGTATTCAAAGAATGGATTGATCCGGAATTGGGAATCCAGGCTTTTCAATTGAGAAAGATTGCATTCAACCTTGGACTTCAGGGAGCAGCTTTCAAAGCGATGACCAAGTTTGTAGCAAATTTGTATAAAGCTTTTGTTGGATCAGATGCCTCCCTGATAGAAATAAATCCTACTGTCAAAACAGGTGATGACAGGATAATCGCTGTAGATACTAAAATAAGTCTTGACGACAATGCACTTTACAGGCATAAGGATCTGGCTGAAATGAGAGATGAATCCGAAGAGGATCCTACAGAAGTAGAAGCTAAAAAAGTAGGCCTTAACTACGTTAAACTTGATGGTAATGTAGGATGTATGGTTAATGGAGCGGGACTGGCAATGGCGACCATGGATATAATCAAGCTTTCAGGTGGATCTCCTGCCAACTTCCTTGACGTGGGAGGGACTGCAGACGCCCAACGAGTGGAACAGGCCTTTAAGATTATCCTTAAAGATCCCAATGTCAAAGCGATACTTATAAATATTTTTGGAGGTATTGTAAGATGTGATCGAGTAGCACAAGGTGTTGTGGATGCCTACAAAAACATAGGCAACATTAATGTTCCTATCATTGTCAGACTGCAAGGAACTAATGCTGACATAGCCAAAGAACTTATTGACAATAGTGGCCTTAAAGTACATTCCGCTGTTCTCCTAAAAGAAGCAGCTGACCTGGTAAAAGAACTTGTAGGCTAACTCAGCCTACCATCTTGGGTGTACATTGCGGATTGCCGGTAGTGGTTCTGTGCACGGGACATTTTACCTGATATTTCTATTTAACGGGCTTTCTGCTGTTCATAAATATTTCCTACAAACTTAAACTCTGTAGCAACGAATTCCAGTCTCTTGTCGGTATTAACACTAGATTTACAAGCATCGATAGATCTGCGGTAGATAGAAATATGAATACTGAGTTCCTGCAAAACCCACTTTTTGAGACGGACATACAGATCAAAAGAAGCATGGTAAAGACTGGCAGCAATCTCTATTGTTACAATTCGGTCCCAGGGATAATGCCCATTCTTCATTAAAAACTGAGTTTTTGAAACTCATATTTTATGTGTCTTTACATGTCGTTCATAAATCATTCTGAGATATTTCCTGTCGACTCGGTGCTCGCCTTTAAATGGATGAAAGAAAACATCCAGTTCCAGCTTTTGGCAACGCCACTTGAGATTATCTATCCTTTCAAGACTCAAGTATTTGTCATTGTCACCGTAGACATATATCAGCTTTTTGCCTTTTAGATAGTCGGTGTCGTATTCTGTATTATCGGGAATATCACCCGCCCAATTGATGAAAATGTCAAAATCAGGTTTAATGGCATTGATGAAACGCCATAGTGTCGTAGCGCCCTGAGAGAATCCAAAAAGAACACGCGATACATTTTTTGAAAAATAATTAAGACAGGTGTTTAGATAATGA
>RFSX01000260.1 GCA_009923745.1 Chitinophagia bacterium | reverse complement strand
AGGACAGGACTTCTGTACCATCTTCAGGCGATGTCCATTTTGACCACAAACCTGCAAAGGTGAAAATACTTTCGTCCCTTAGGAGAATCCTGAATGGCTGTTTTGATTTGCCCGTTTTTTTCCATTCATAAAAGCCATCTGCCGGCACCAGGCACCGCTTGTTTTCAAAAGACTTTTTAAAACTGTTTTTTTCCAGGGCTGATTCAATCCGGGCATTAATCATTTTGTAGCCGATGTTTTTATCTTTTGCCCAGAAGGGGATAAAGCCCCAACGAACAGGGCTGAAGTGGCTCTTGTCCTGGTTCAGTATGACAGGCATAAAATGCGATGGTGCTACATTGTAGTTGGGTAAGGGCTTATACCTGAGCAGGTCCTCAGAATAAAAGCCTGCATCAAATCTTTCTTCAAGTTCTTTTTCTGTCTTGCTGAGGGAGGCCCTTCCACACATGTACTATGATCTCTTTTTGACGTAGCAGTCTACACCTTTTTGTTTGAGCATGCTCGCGGATTGCAATGCGGTTTCGTAGGAGCTGAAGCGAGAGGCTATAACCGTATGGTATTGGGATCGGTCAAAAACCGCAATCTCGGCAGCAGAATAACCCAGGCTTTTTAGCTTTTTCACCATTTCATCTGCATTGCCCTTTACGAGGTAATTGCCGGATATCAGCAAATAGGATCCACCGGAGTATGCTGCTGTATTGCTTGTTCTTACAGGGGCAGTGCTTGTTGGCTTTTCAACCAGCTGCTCTTCTAAAACTTCAAAGCTCTCTTCTGCACCTGAATCTTCGTAGCTGTCATCTTCTTCAAAAAAGTCCTCATCTGAAACATCTATGAGTTCGGGATTGAAGATTGCTTTTTCATCAAGTCCCTTACCCCCTATCACAAAAACTTTTTTGTCTATACCTACTTGGTTGGCGGACAACCCCACACCTCCTGCTTTATACATAGCAATAAAAAGTTGTTCGCTTAACTTTTCTGCATCATCATTGTCAAAATCAAACTCTGTAGGAGGAGTTTTTACTCCTACAAAGGCTTCTGTTTATTTGAGAACTGCCCTGTATGATCAGAATGACTTCTGGAACCTAGATAATACTCCAGTTATAGCCGTTGGCAATTACAACACAAAGACAGAGGGCACTACTGCTCAGGTATATCCTGGCGATGCCACCTCTGGGTTTGACAGCAAGGCATAC
>RFSX01000259.1 GCA_009923745.1 Chitinophagia bacterium | reverse complement strand
TTTGCGAGGCATTCCACTTTTATTTTAAGATTAACAATGAAAGAAATAATAATACGGCATAAGGGTCTCACTATTTGTGTGCGACTCATTTTCATTTTTATGGCCTTTCAATGTCTGTCTTGCCAAGGCCAGGAGAAATATCGTAGTACAAATGAACGCCCCATAGTTTCAGCAGAAGAACTGAAAAAGCCCTTCAAGGATCCCCAATTTTTTCTGGAAGGCCAGTTGTGCCAGCATGTACGCTGCATGTTCGAAGACAGAAAAGGGCATTTATGGTTTGGTACCAATGTGTATGGTCTTATGCATTACAATGGCGATACGCTCAGATACTATGACCAAAAAGATGGCTTGGGCAGGGGTCGGGTCAATGGATTTATTGAAGATAAGGATGGGATTCTCTGGATAGCCACATATAAAGGCCTCAGTAAGTATGATGGCCAGAGATTTTCAAACCTTGACTCGAGTGATGGATTGATAGACAGTTATGTTAGCTGTCTGGAGCTGACGCGTGATGGAAAGCTATGGATCGGCACTTCGGAAGGAATAAGCATATTTGACGGCCATTCATTTACAGATTTTGAGGTTCCACAAGTTGCTGTTCCGGATACAAGTACAAGGCTTTCCTATAAAATGATAAGGTGTATCGAAGAGGATCGTCAAGGAAATATTTGGATCGGCACTGATGGCTTTGGTGTCTGGAAGTACAACTCAGATGATACTACAAGCAATTACGGCCTAAAGGGATTCACACACTTGTCAAAAGAAACAGGCTTATGCGACAACAACATTATGGCTATAAAGCAAGATTCAAAAGGAGCCATCTGGATCGGCACCATGTTTGGCGGATTGAGCATTATTAAAAATTCTGAAAACAAGCTTGACAAGACAGAAGGTCATATTATGAATCCAACACTAGATGGAATTATTGAGGGCGTAGAGGTCTACGGATTCTTCGAAGATGAACAGCACAATATCTGGTTTTCAGCTGAAAACCATGGAGTTTACAAATACGATGGGCAATCTTATACAAATTATTACGAAGAATTCGACTTGCCAACCAATGGCATACTTTGCATCATGAAAGATTCAGAACAAAAATTCTGGTTTGGTGGTTGGGGCGGTCTATTCCGATTTGATGGTTCAGAGTTTTATAGTATTACTGAAGAAGGACCATGGCATTAGATTGATTCATTATAGAA
>RFSX01000258.1 GCA_009923745.1 Chitinophagia bacterium | reverse complement strand
TGAATAAAGCAAGGCTACCTTTTTTCCCAGGCGTTTTTTTATAAACTGTGTGATGGTAATGATCTTGTCTTTCAGGAAGTAAGGAATAAAAATAAAAGCAGCCAAAAGGATCCCCTGAATAGCATTTATCTCCAAACTTGCTTGAGCCAATCCATAGAGGTAGGCAGAGCCCATCATACCCAAAAATTGATATCCCTGAATATTGGTTGCAATGGTCGAAAATGCAATAGAGGGCCATCGCAAACTTCTGGAACTTAAGAAGTATTCTTCAGAGGTCACTTCTTTGGTCTTTCTTCCAGAAATGGCAACCAGCATCACCAATACAAAGTAGACCACGACGATGAGTAAGTCAATCATAACCTAAAAATCCGTTAGAGAAAGAAATAACGTATCATGTTCTGATTCCATTGGCTAAGGGAGTTAATGGTGCTTCATTTGTGATTTTACCTTGTAGGTGAGGCATGGAAAAAGTTTTTAATCTCGGCAGTACGAGTTCAGCAAAACGATTGCATTCATCGATATGTGGATAGCCCGAAAAAATAAAAGATCGAATGCCCATATCCATATAGCGGTTTAATTTTTCAATGATCTGGTCAGGGTTACCCACCAGCGCTGCACCGCATCCAGAACGGGCCATGCTGATCCCTGTCCATAAATGAGGCTCAACATAGCCATCTCCAGAGGATTGCTCCCTCATTTGTTTTTGACGACTTACCCCATAAGATTTTGAATCCAAAGCTCGTTCTTTCAACTCTTGTCCAGCCTCCAAATCAAGTTTTGAGATGATACTTTCTGCATATTCACAGGCCTCCTCCTCTGTCTCCCGAACCACCACATGAACCCTCAGTCCAAAATCTACCTTACGACTGTATTTTGCAGCTTTCTGACTCATGTTTTCCATTAAGTTCCTCAAATTACCTTCAGTCTCCGGCCACATCAGGTAAACATCACAATGCTCGGCGCAGAGATCAACCGCTGGGGGAGAATAGCCACCAAAGTAAAGCAAAGGGCCACCATTTTGAAAGGGTTTGACGGGATTTGTAGGAAGTTTAAACTTATAAAACTGACCACTAAAATCTATTTCTTCTTGTGTCCAGGCTTGTTTGAGGATTTCAATGACCTCTCTAGAGCGCTGATACCGGTCTTCGGAGGGAAGATCTTCACCCGGTAAATCAGATGAAATGATATTCACCGTAAGC
>RFSX01000257.1 GCA_009923745.1 Chitinophagia bacterium | reverse complement strand
CACCAACCGGTGATGACGGCGAATACCTTTTTGACGGAGACATGACACATGCAAAACACTGGCAGATTCAAAGAGCAGGACTTAGTGCAGGACAAGGAGACTGGTGAAACACTGGTCGTTGTTGAAACCGCTGAATGCTCCATCATGATCGGACACAATATGTATTATTGTGAGACAAAAGATTGTGATGGCGCTTGGTATTTAGATGATGAACTACGGCACGCAGGAGGTGCTATCAATGGATAAGGAACTGGAAATGTGGCTGGACCAAAAGAAAAGTAAGGATGTTTGGGATTCAGCAAACAGAAAAGAAGAAAGGCATCAAGACTTAGATATCTTTGATGAGTGGGAATCAGAAGATGATTCACTTGGTGAATTTAAAAACATGATCAACAGACTTTCTAAAAGTGGCGTTGATGAAGTATAAATATATGATTTTAAATGGAAACCAATAGTAAATGTGACGTATTAACGGGGTTTGTTAATTTGTTAATGACTCCAAATAAAAGATTAAAAACCCCTATTGAGGGGGTTTTTAATCTTTAAGGAAATAGCATGAAAAAAAGATACACTAGACGAAACGAAAAGGGAGTGAAGACAAAGTCCACGCTTTTGAAAGGGCTGGAAAAAATGCAGATGCTCCAAAGGAATGCGGTTGCTACACACATAAGCACCAAGCAAAACGACTGGGAAAAGACATTAACCAAAATGTCTCAGTGGTTATCCGCTGTTGAGAAATGCCCGCCCCGCCATTATGGTAAGGTCTGGAATGATGAGAAGGATGCAATCGTGAAACAGTGCCGACGAATATATGAGAATGCTCAGAAGTATTTTCAGCACGACAATCATTCATTCATGGGCAATAGCAGTAACCTTGCTGGCCCCTCTGATCGCTATATCAGCCTCAACAGACTGAGATGGAACATGGGCAGGCAGGCGTGGGACTACACCCATGAGAAGGTCACAAGCAAGGACCATTATTGGCAGCCACCAAAGAAACCCGCCAAGTGTGTGACGCTCAGTAATAAGTATGGCGAAGGCAAAATCCTTTCAGATGAGGAGTGTGCATTCCTCAGTTATGAGATCAACCTCAGGAAAAAGGAGATCACCACTGGCGAAAAATTAACCCGGACTGTAGGGTGGACACCCGGCAGATTCGCACAAAGGATTATTGAATGGACATAACACCACAGGACATTG
>RFSX01000256.1 GCA_009923745.1 Chitinophagia bacterium | reverse complement strand
ATAAGGTATATACCTCTGTCGAGATCCGAAATATTATGAGATTGGCCAGGAGTGTGCTTAACGCGCCTAATTTTTTTGCCGATAAGATTATATATGATAATCTCACGCACTTCCTCATCATGCATGATATTCATGCTTTGTGAAGAAGGGTTCGGATAAATATTAATCTTGTTGTTTATATCCTGGAAACTTGTTGATGAAGTCTCTCCAACCATATAGGTAATTGGAATTTCCAGTGTCGATGTAGTTCCATCACATACATCAGTAATTCGCATATTCACAATACCGGTCCCTTCAACGCCATTCGGAATAATGGTCATGCTGAAAAGATTGTCGGATTCACCAGCTAAAAAATTCGCTTTGCTGCAAGGGCATGAAGTAACAGAAGGTGTATAACACAGGTTGAGATCACATACAAAGAATTCCCATTCATCCGGTGAAGTACCGCTATCAAAATTCCACCAAATCTCCGTGTCTCTAGAGCTGTTATTGGTGATTGTGAATTCAACCTTTACTTCATCATCTTCAGCAGAAAGCTCTTTGATAACAGGAGAGGGATTTACAGTCAATTCCTGCTGTCCCAGAAGGCCTGTTGTGAATAGCAAAAAGAATGAATAAAGTAGGGTTTTTTTCATAAACACAGTCGTTTTTTCAAATATACGTCTTTCAACTCAATATAAGCTCTTAATATATCGTTAATGTCTGTTTGACGCTCTCAATAAAACTTGATAACGAAAGCTAAAAAGAAAAAGCCGTATCGTAAGACACGGCTTTTCTTTTTTATAATAAAGGATTTTTATTACAGTTTATTGAACTTGAAAGTTCTTTGTCCTTCTTCAGTGAGGACTGATACCAGATACATTCCTGCAGAAAGATCGGATACATCGATTGTTCTTGAATATGTATTACCATTTTGGTTTCCAAGGTCTTTTACCATCTGACCGTAAGCGTTAAGCACTGTTAATCTGAAATCAATATTCTCAGAGAAGCTAAGCTCGACGTTCAAGTCATTTACAACCGGATTCGGGTAAATCTTGGAAGAAGCTAGTTCATCAAGTTCAGGTAATGCAGAAGTATTGGCTGTATTGACATTACCCTCTACATTTACGAATCGGGATCCGCCCTCTGCTGCTTCTTTAACTACATTTCCGTAGGCATCTTTGATTCCGAAGCCACTGCCAATGCGCTTCCTTATCGGGA
>RFSX01000255.1 GCA_009923745.1 Chitinophagia bacterium | reverse complement strand
AATATGGTTTTTACCTGGGTTCAGATATCAACAGTAAGAGTGCCTGGGGGCAATTTACTCTTGGGTTTTTGGAACAACGCAATGGTTCAGCCATTGACCGGCGATACAGCTATTTGCAATACTCAAGTACACTGTACAGGAATTTGAGCTTATTTGCATCGGCCGAGTTGGATTTGTACTCCTTTGATAATAGTGTAAAATCATATAGTCCTGATCTTACCAATATTTTTGTTTCCGCACGATATCGCTTTAGCCGTCGATTATCGTTCAGTGTCTCCTACGATTCAAGAAAAAGAATCATTTTCTATGAAACCCTGAGGACAGATTTGGAGCGATTGCTTGCAGATGATGAGGCGCGACAAGGTATAAGGGCAAGAATAAGTTTCAGGCCGATCAATTTGATATATGCTGGAATAAGTTATGCTAAGAGGTTCCAGAGCAGTACTCAGAATAAATCCGATAATACAAATGCCTTTTTAAGCATTACGAGGATGCCAGGCATAGGAGGGCGATTGAGTTTCAATTATAATCTTAATAAATCCAACTATCTGGAATCTCAAATTATGGCTGCCCGACACTCCAGATCCTTGGTACGGGGTAAATTGGACTTGGATATGTACTACCGCCATGTGAGCTATAACTACTTTAATACAGAAACACAATTCAAACAGTATTATATTGGTGCAGGTTTGTCATGGAATGTGTCCAGGGATCTAGCATTCAATCTATTGGTTGAACAATCCCAGGTAGGTGACAGGCAAAGATACCGTGTGAATACTAAATTGATAAAGAGATTTCGTTCCAAATAAAGAACTTGTTTACATATGAATCTAATTAAAGGCCTAGGCTTATTTTTTTTGATATTTCTTTTGGCCTGTAATAAAGGCCCCAAGCTTATTGAATCTTCAGCATCTTCAAGCAATGGAGAGAATAATACAGGTATTTTTACAGGAAGTCCCAGTATTCAAACCGAATCCTCCAAGACTGAAGCAACCGGATTTTCTCAAAATTTGCACCAGGTAAAAGTGCTTGAAGTTTTGCCAACAGATAAATATGTATACCTCCGGGTTGAGGAAGAAGGAGAAGACGAATACTGGATAGCTACCCGTAAACAGGATGTCAGTGTAGACCAAAATTACTTTTACAGGGGAGGGCTTTTGAAAACCCAGTTTGAAAGCAAGGAATACAACAGAGTTTTTGA
>RFSX01000254.1 GCA_009923745.1 Chitinophagia bacterium | reverse complement strand
CAATTTGAGCTTAAAATTTATGAAGAACATGGTCTGCAAGACTACCTTGCCGAAAAGAAAGCCAATGAAGGAAGCTGGTGGCATAGATTCAGCAAAAGCATGACTGCTGCAGTACCCATTGAAAAAGAAGGTGAAATCCTTCTGGATCACGATTATGATGGCATTAGAGAGCTGGATAACAATCTTCCGCCATGGTGGCTCTATGGCTTTTATCTGACCATCGTGATTGCTGTAGTTTACATGCTCTATTTCCACGTATTACCTTACGGCAAATCCTCTGAGGAGGAATATCTCGCTCAAATGGAACAGGCCGAAAAAGATGTTGAAGCTTACTTGGCAAGACAGGCTAATCTTGTCGATGAAACCAATGTGAGTTTACTGACCGATGAGGAATCTCTTGCAGGTGGTAAAGAGATTTTCACGACCCTGTGTGCAGCCTGTCACCTTGATCATGGCGGAGGTGCTTCTAACAGTGTTGGACCTAATCTGACCGACAAATACTGGCTTCACGGAGGAAGTATAGTAGATGTCTTTACGACTATAAAATACGGAGTACCTGAAAAAGGAATGATATCATGGAGAACACAGATACGGCCTGCAGATATGCAAAAAGTGGCCAGCTATGTTTTGTCACTTCAGGGCACCGATCCTCCAGGAGCTAAGGAAGCTCAGGGTGAGCTGTATGAGCCCGAATCCAGTATAGTAGAATCTGAAAAATATACAGGTGCAGAGGCTGCCGCGACTGAAGAGATGTAATATTCAATCAAATGAATGAACTTCCTATAATTGATAATGAAGAATTCAGAGATTCAATCGCGACCGTTGATGAAAAAGGCGGTCGCGTTTGGATTTACCCTAAAAAACCTTCCGGAAAATTCTATACCTGGAGAATTTACCTGAGTTGGGTTTTATTAGCTCTGCTATTCGGTATGCCATTTATAAAAGTAAATGGCGAGCCTTTCCTTCTCTTTAATATTATTGAAAGGAAGTTCATCCTGTTCAGCATAGTATTTACGCCACAGGACATGCATCTTTTTGCGCTGGCTATGCTGACCCTCATGGTGTTCATTGTTTTGTTTACCGTTGTGTTTGGTCGACTATTTTGTGGCTGGGTATGCCCTCAAACCATCTTCATGGAAATGGTTTTCAGGCGTATTGAATATTGGATTGAAGGTGATGCTAACCAACAGAGGAAGCTGAACAAGGGACCATGGACATCTAAGAAATTTG
>RFSX01000253.1 GCA_009923745.1 Chitinophagia bacterium | reverse complement strand
ATAAGAGCTTGTATAGGCAAATGATGGATTCGATGCTTAAAAAGATTGATGAAGATAAACTCAGGAAAGTGGCAGGTGCCTTTGCGACTGGCATAGCTGTGGCATCGGTCATTGATGAAGCTGAAGAGCTGATAGGCATGACAGTCAACTCCTTTCTTTCCGTTTCATTAGACCCCCCTATCTTACTGTTTTCTGCTGGAAAGGAAAGTCGATTACTCAAGCATTGTGAGCCGGGCAAAAAATTGAGCCTTAATATATTATCTGCAGACCAGAAAAACTTGAGCGATTATTTTGCGGGCCTTCCTGTAGAAATTAACAAATCTGCATTCGAAAGAGAGGCTGAATTCATCAGGTTTCCGGGCGCTATGGCCTGGTACAAAACCACTGTCCGGGAGGCTATAGACACTGGAGACCACCAGCTTATACTTCTGGATATAATCGACTGTAAACGCAATGAGAATAGCGAACCTTTGATATTCTACAAAGGTTACAGGACTATCGGCCACACCATCAAAGAATGACACTGTGGACCGGACACAATTCATACCGGATCAAAGCCTGCCTAAGGCCAATCACTCAATACTCATAAGGCCAGTACTCAAGGAAATAAACAGGAGAACACTGGATGAATGTAGTATACACAAGCGTAGCGCAGCCGACTGAGTCAGCTGGCCAGCATATTATTAGAGCTGCGGTGGATTTACTGGTGGCGAAGCCTTCAGGAAAGACAGTAAAGCAGCGACTGTCCACAGTTGAAGGAGATGAAAACCATGACAAGGCTTTTGCGGAGCTATAGCCGGTCTCGCCGCAGGCGGATGGCATGTGTTTTTGTAGGACTGAACCCTGTGGCAGGTCTTTTCACCAGAGATGAATTACAAAAGACAATTTTTAACATCATAAGAATCAATGACCAGTATCATTCTTAAGGTTTTTGTGTCTTTCTATTTTTCTCTATATTAAAGCTAAGAACAGTCGACTAACTTTAAGTCTTATTCAATGAAAACTATCCTTACTATCCTTTTAGGGCTTATAATCTATATCACTCCTCTATTATCACAGAATGAAACAGAAATTAGAACAGATGGTCTAATTATACCTAGAGTAGATAGGAATACTGTCAACAATCCAACAGCAGGACATTTAGTCTATGACTTTGTTAGTGATCAGTTTTGGTATTATACTGGAACAGAATGGAAGTCGGTAAATACAGATGATCAAACTCTCAAAGAC
>RFSX01000252.1 GCA_009923745.1 Chitinophagia bacterium | reverse complement strand
ACATGAAGACACATTCAAGGGAGATTCTTATTTATTATAATTCTGAATCAAGCAGTGACAGAAAAATATTGGCTTACGCCCAAAGCACAGGTCAGGTCATCAAAAGCTACTGTCACACAAAAGCCCCGTCAACAAGGACTAGCTGGCAGACTATCCTGACATCACTTGACCTGCATCCCAAACAGCTAATGAATAAAGCACATCCGTATTACCAGGCCAATATCAGGGGAAAAGAGTTTGATGAAGAAGGCTGGCTGAGCGTAATAAAGAAGAACCCTCAACTGATCAAAGCCCCCATTGCTATGAAGGGAAAGCGGGCTGTTTTGTGCCATACACCTTCAGACATTTATAGGCTTTAAACTTTACTGCAGCTCGCGCAAGTTCCAGAAAGAGCCAAATGCATACCTTTTAAGGTATAATTTCTTGGAAGATCGAAATCAGGAATCTTGATCTCATCCATGCAATAGGTAACGCCGCATGATTCACACAGGAAGTGAGGATGATGATCTATATGGTGATGCACATCACATTGATTCTGACATAATGCATATTTCGTATCCTTGCCACCATCAACAGCTTCATGAATAAGCCCTTTATCCTGAAAGGACTTGAGCGTCCTGTACAGGGTAATGCGATCATGATCACCCAGAGCTTCTTCAATATCCGTATGACTCAGGGCCCTGGATCCACTTTCAATAAAAATTTTTAGCAATTCCTGTCGAAAAGCAGTCCTTCGCAAGGCATGCTTAGAGAGTATATCATCTACTTTATGCAACATTGTTTCATAAAGATAGAAATTATATATTTGCAACACAATTGCAAGTATTGAAACTACTCATAGATAAACTGGACTTCTGGGGAATGTTTACATCTCTTTTGTGCGCCATTCATTGTGCGCTCCTGCCATTCCTTTTATCTGTTGGTCTTATGGGTTCGTCCATGCGCTGGATCAACCATCCGGCTTTCGAAGTAATTGTTACTGTTCTGAGTGCCGTTTTTGTCTACCAATCCCTTTTAAGAGGTTATGCATCCGGAATCGTTCGGCGGAGCACATTCATTTTAGCCCTGTGCGGTCTCATTATGATTCTTAGCCACCATTTCTTTGGATCCTTTGCCACACCCATCGTCGTGATTGGAGGTATTTCTATCGCAACAGCCCATTTTCAGCAATTATTCTTCCCGTTTAAAGGGGATTTTCTAAAAGAATCAAAAATTTAACACCTAAAGGAA
>RFSX01000251.1 GCA_009923745.1 Chitinophagia bacterium | reverse complement strand
AATTATGGATTTTAAAGATACCCCAGAACAAGCTCAATTCAGAGAAAAGTGTCGCTCATGGCTTGAAGCAAACGCTGAATTGAAAGTAGGTCAAGGAAGAACTGTGGAAGGAAATCTTGATGAATACCTTCAAAAAGCAAAGGCATGGCAAAAAAAGAAATACGATGCTGGTTGGGCCATGCTCCATTGGCCTGAAGAATACGGAGGAATTGGTGCCTCGCCTATTGAAAGAATTATATGGTCTCAAGAGGAATCCAAGTTTGATGTGCCAGGCGGTGTTTTTGAGATTGGATTGGGTATGTGTGGGCCTGTCATGATGGAATATGCCACTCCTGAACAGAAAAAGAGATATTTACCGCCCATGGCTGAAGGCAAGGAAATTTGGTGCCAATTATTTTCTGAACCCTCAGCTGGTTCGGATGTAGCAGGTTTACGCTCAAAGGCAGTTCAAGACGGAGATGAATGGATTATAAATGGACAAAAAGTATGGACTTCTGGTGCTCATTATTCTGACTTTGGAATTTTAGTTGTAAGACACGATCCTGAATTAGAAAAACACAAAGGTCTCACCTTTTTCTTTGTCGATATGAAATCTCCCGGAATTGAGGTTAAACCTATTAAGCAGATTACAGGATCTGCGGGCAGTGGCTCAGGTTTTAATGAGGTATATTTCAATGATGTCAGAATCCCTGATTCGCAAAGATTAGGAGAGATAGGTGATGGCTGGAAAGTAGCCATTACAACCTTGATGAATGAAAGGCTTGCAGTTGGAGATGCAAGAGGTTCAGACATTGAAGATGCTCTGACGTGGGCTAAGGAACAAGACTTCAATGGAGAACCAATGATCAAACATGGCGGAGTTAGAGAAAAGTTAGCGGATTGGTTTATAGAGGCCAATGGTTTGAAATACACCAAGTTTAGAACGATTTCAGCGTTATCTAGAGGAGGTACTCCAGGACCTGAAGCATCTATCACAAAAATTGTTAGTGCAAATAAACTTCAATCTATTGGTAACTTTGGCATTGATTCTGCAGACATGGCTGGTATGTTGCGCCAAGATACTGGCGGAGACCTACATGCATTTCAAATGGCTTGGCTAGGCGCTCCAGGCTTAAGAATAGCTGGCGGAACAGATGAAATCCTTAGGAATATCATTGCAGAGAGAGTATTGGGACTGCCTCAAGATCCAAGAGCTGATAAGGGGCTACCTTTCAAAGATATCCCGCAAGG
>RFSX01000026.1 GCA_009923745.1 Chitinophagia bacterium | reverse complement strand
AGACATAGCTCTCGGAAACATCTAATATTCAAATTATATATAAATGAAAAATATACTTGCATTAGCACTATTGATTGGATTTGCCTCTTGCAGCACGAATGGAGGGGACGATCTGGAATCCAAAAAGGCATTGCTTTCAGAGAAAAAAGCAGAGCTGCAAGCTTTGGAACAGGAAATCAACTTGTTATCTAAAGAAATTAAAGACTTAGAGCCGGTAAGGAAAAAACCAGCTACACCGGTAGAAGTACTCGAAATCAATCCTAAAGATTTTACAAGATTCGTTGAGGTACAGGGTCGCGTAGAAGCAGATGACTTCGTAAACGTGAGTTCTGAAATAGGTGGTCGCATCACAAGTCTTTTGGTTGAAGAAGGGGATTATGTCAGAAAAGGACAGCTGCTGGCAACAACTGACCTTGAGACAGTAGAAAAGCAGATAGCAGAGATTGAAACACAACTTGAACTGGCTAATACAGTCTATGAAAGACAAAAAAGGTTATGGGATCAGAATATAGGGTCAGAAATCCAATATCTGGAAGCCAAGACCAGGATGGAAGGATTGGAAAAATCTCTTGAAACGCTTGAATCACAAATAAGCAAGAAAAATATATACGCCCCTATTGGTGGCTATGTGGACAGGGAATTCCTGCAGGAAGGTGAAACCGCTTCACCGGGCATGCCGATTATTCAAATTCTGAACACGGCAGAAATTAAAGTAACCGCTGATATCCAGGAAAACTTTCTTTCGGCCATCGAAAAAGGCGATAGCGTTACGGTCAGATTTCCTGCTCTCAACCTGAGTATCGATGAGACCGTCACACAGCTTGGCAGAACAATAGACCTCAACAACAGAACTTTCGAAATACAGATAAAAACTTCTTCAAGAAGTGGTCAACTGAAACCAAATCTTTTGGCAGTTATTCGATTTAAAGACTTCCAGGCTGAAGATATCATCAGCGTACCATTGGATGCTATCCATGAAGAAGTCAATGGCAATAAATTCGTGTATATCGTCAATGAAGAGTCCGGTCGATTCACGGCTAAAAAGTCTTATGTCGAATTGGGTGAATCCAATGTTAATGAAGTAATCATAGCTTCCGGAGTAAGGAATGGAGACAGACTAATAACAAAAGGATCAAAAGGAATTTCGCAAGGAGAACTTGTTCGAATAAACAGTTAAAAGAACATATTCCATGAAAAAAGTACTAGAAGAATTAAGGGAGTTTAAGCTCAGTTCAGTAGCTGTAGATAACGGAACAAGTGTTTTCCTGATCGCAGTGATGATCCTGATCTTTGGACTGCAGAGCTACAAGCACATGCCAAAGGAGCAATATCCTGATGCATCACTTCCTACGGTATATATAAATACGCCCTATTTTGGTAACTCTGCAGAGGAGATAGAAAACCTGGTGAGCCGCCCCCTTGAGCAGGAAATAAATGCCATTTCCGGTGTAAAAGAAGTTCAGGCAACATGCGTACAGGATTTTTCAATCATCATAGCTGAATTTGACAGCGATATTGATATCAACCTGGCCGTACAAAAAACAAAAGATGCTGTGGATAAAGCAAAGAAAGAGCTGCCTACAGATCTTGACCAGGATCCTATCATTGAAGAAATAAATTTCTCAGAGATTCCGATAGTCACTGTAAACATATCAGGAGATTACAGCATGGATGACCTGAGGGGATACGCTGAGTACCTGCAGGAAAAGCTGGAAGACATCTCTGAAGTATCAGAAGCTGAAATGAAAGGCGCCCTCGACAGAGAGGTCAAAATAAATGTAGACCTTCTAAAGATGCAATCCCTTGAAGTCAGCTTCATGGATATAGAAAATGCAATCGCCAGGGAGAACATTACCATGTCGGGCGGCGAGATGATCAATGATGACAAACGTCGTGCTGTCAGGGTTGTCGGTCAATTTGAAACTGTGGACGAAATCAGAAATCTGATCGTTAAATCAGAGTTCCAAAAGCCTGTCTACCTAAAAGACATTGCCGATGTAAAATACGGTTTTGAAGAAAGAACCTCCTATTCAAGATCGGGTGTCCTTCCTGTAATATCTCTTGATATCATAAAAAGAAGTGGTGAGAACCTGTTATCAACATCTGACAAGATAAAAGAAGTTATTAAGAAGGCTGAAGACGTGCTTCCAAGCGATCTTAACGTCAGCCTCTTTAATGATCTTTCCGTTTATACAAGAAACGAAGTTAACAACCTGGAGAACAGCATTATCTCAGGCGTCATACTTGTTATCCTGGTCCTGCTTTTCTTTCTGGGCTTGAGAAATGCGCTTTTCGTCGGGATAGCCATCCCTCTATCCATGCTGATGGGGATACTGGTCTTGAATATTTTCGGGGTCACCATGAACATTGTTGTTCTCTTTTCACTGATTCTAGCCCTTGGCTTATTAGTAGATAACGGTATTGTTGTAGTGGAAAACATATACAGGTATATGCAAAACGGCTATGATGGACATTCTGCAGCAAAATATGGTGTAGGTGAAGTTGCCTGGCCAATCATTGCTTCTACCTTCACCACCCTGGCGGCCTTTTTACCATTGTTGTTTTGGCCAGGGGTTATGGGTGTATTTATGCAATACATGCCGATAACACTTATTATCGTCCTGTCTTCATCCCTCTTTGTAGCCCTTGTTATTAATCCGGTATTCACGAGCCGGTTTATGAAGGTTCTTGAATCTGAGAAGAACCAAAGGATGCAAAAGACAAAGAACAGGAATGTCATGATCGGTTCTCTCATTATAATTTTGATTTCTGCTTTATGCCATATGTCAGGAGCTGCCGAACTCAGGAACATACTAGGCATTGCAGCCATCATTAATCTGATCAATCATTACATCTTAACCCCAGGCTCTATTGGCTTTCAAAACAAAGTACTACCCTTACTCGAAAACGCGTACTATAGTTTTGTTCGCTTTTGCCTGAAAGGTAAAAATGCAGCCTTGACTTTATTAATGACGATCCTGATGCTTTTTGGAGCTATCGCATTGTTTTTCAACTTCCCTCCAAAAATGAACTTCTTCGCTTCTGCAGATCCTCTATACATAAACATATTCGTGGATTTGCCCATAGGAAGTGACATTGAAGCCACTAACAAGACCATGATTGAGCTTGAACGAAAAGTCTCCAAGGTTATAGAGCCCTATTCAGAAATCGTTGAAGCCGTGCTGACACAAATTGGAGAGGACACCAGTGACCCCAATACTCCACCTGAACCAGGCGTAACACCTAATAAAGCGCGTATGACCGTTCAATTTGTCGAGTATAAATTCCGGAATGGTATATCCACACGGGAAATTATGGAATTGATCCGTTCTGAGATTAAAGGAAGCCCAGGAGTAGAAGTCGTTGTTGATCAGAATGCCCAGGGTCCTCCTGCCGGCAAACCGATTAATTTGGAAATCAGAGGAGATGACATTGACACCTTGCTTGTTCTCAGTGATCGCATCAAAAAGTACATTGATGAAAAAGATGTACCCGGTATTGAAGAACTGAAGTTGGACGTAGAATTGGGAAAACCGGAAATGCTTATTAATATAGATCGAGAAGCAGCAAGAAGATATGGCGTGAGCACTGGTCAGATTGCCAGTGCCATCAGAACCTCCATATTCGGATCTGAAGCTTCCAAGTTTAAAGTAGGAGAAGACGAATACCCTATTATGGTAAGGTTAAGTGAAGATTACAGAAATAATATTTCTGATATCATAAACCAATTGATCACCTTCAGAAACCAGAGCAACGGACAAATAATCCAGGTGCCTATATCTTCCGTAGCGGATTTTGAATACTCCTCAACCTACAATGCCATTCGTCGATTGGATTCACGAAGGGTTGTGACCATCAGTTCGAATGTACTGGACGGCTATAATGCCAATGAGATCAATGATGAATTACGCTCACTCATGAGAGATTTTAAAGTTCCGGACGAATACGCCTATGCCTTTACCGGCGAGCAGCAGCAGCAAGCCGAGGACATGGCCTTTTTGAGTACAGCATTTTCAGCAGCGGTATTCTTGATCTTTATCATACTGGTTACCCAGTTTAATTCACTTATATCGCCTTTCATAATAATTATTTCGGTATTCTTCAGCCTTATTGGTGTATTCCTGGGCTACGTAGTTACGGGTACTGAATTCAGTATTGTTTTCTCGGGGGTGGGTGTAATTTCCCTTGCAGGAATTGTGGTGAATAACGCTATTGTTCTCGTGGACTACATCAACCTCTTGGTTAAGAGGAAACGGCTTGAGAAAAAACTGGACAGCATGTTTGAGATGGAAAAAGATGATGTAAAGGCCTCTGTCATTGAAGCTGGAGCTACGAGGTTGAGACCGGTATTGCTGACAGCTATAACGACAGTTCTGGGTCTGATTCCTCTCGCTATAGGTTTCAATTTTAATTTCTTTTCTTTTGTAACTGAGCTTGACCCTCAGTTCTTTTTAGGAGGAGATAATACAGCCCTGTGGGGACCTATGGCCTGGACCATTATTTATGGAATTGTCTTCGCCACTTTTTTGACACTTATTGTGGTACCAGTCATGTACTGGTTGGCCTATAATGCAAAATATAGCATTAAAAAATTCCTTGCAGAAGGGAAAAGAGCCAACTTTGCTAAAGTGAAGATTAATAAATCCTAATTCGATAAAATATGGATAATCTTGGAAACAAGCGACTATCATACGAGCAAGATTTTTTAAACAGGGAAAATCTGAAGGCGGACCCTATAGATCAGTTTGCTCAATGGTTTTCTGATGCTGATCAGGCTGGTGTAGTAGAACCCAATGCCATGGCCCTGGCCACTGTTTCCACTGATTCAAAACCCAGTGTGAGGATAGTATTATTAAAAGGCTTTGCCGCAAAAGGCTTTGCTTTTTACACCAATTACGAAAGCAACAAAGCCAGGGAAATGGCTGAAAACCCTAATGCCTCTCTTGTATTCTGGTGGGATAAGCTGCAGCGCCAGGTACGGATTAAGGGGAAAGTCGAAAAACTGGATCGCTCTTATTCAGAACAATATTTTCAGTCAAGGCCACGTGGCAGTCAACTCAGTGCCTGGGCATCACCCCAAAGCAGATCCATGACGCGCGAAGAATTGGAGAGAAGGAGGATGGAAACTGAAGAACGGTTCAAAGATATTGACCCCATTCCATTGCCCGAGCACTGGGGAGGTTATCTGTTAAGACCTGAAAAGCTGGAATTCTGGCAAGGTCGAGCCAACCGCTACCATGACCGTTTTGAATATAAGATCGACGAGAATGGCAATTGGCAAATAGCACGTCTTGCCCCATAATTCACAAATGGAGTATAAACCTTTCAGAAGCTGCGCTCAAGTGTCAAATTCTGGATAAAGAGAAAACTTCTTAGAAGATCTGCAACAGCACTGTTTTCAGATTTAATGTCTTATATTAGGTTAATTATTTGTTAACAAAAATCAGACTATGAAAAATTTAAACTACCTGTTACTACTGATTTTTTGCTGTTTTGGAAGCCTGGCTTTCAGTCAGGTTGACCTTAATGGCAAGGTCATGGATACAGAGGGCCAGCCTCTCATTGGAGTATCCGTTATTGTAAAAGGAACAACCATTGGAGCTATTACTGATTATGATGGGAACTTCTCACTTTCAGTGCCTTCAACTGAATCTGTTCTGGAGGCATACTATCTGGGCTACAGGACAGTAGCCATCACGGATTTGACTTCTCCCATTAATATTGTAATGGAAGAAGACATTAACCAACTTGACGAAGTGGTGATCACTGGTCTCGCAACAACTGTCAAGCGTAAAAACCTGGCTAATTCAGTCGCTAAGATTGATGCCCGCGAGTTGACGGGTATCGCAATTCCCACAACAACAGAGACAGCGCTATATGGAAAATTCAAAGGCGCTGAAATCAGAGCCAATTCTGGTGCACCGGGCGGTGGTCTTTCGTTTCGCTTGCGTGGTACTACATCCATTAGTGGTTCTTCACAACCACTTATAATTATAGATGGTGTTTTCATGGATAACTCATCGATTCCGGCTGGATTGAATATCGTTTCAGCTGCTGCCAGTGGAGGTAGCACATCCAACCAGGATAATCCATCCAACAGGTTTTCGGATTTGGATCCAAATGATATTGAGTCTGTAGAAATTCTTAAAGGAGCTTCTGCGGCAGCTATATACGGATCCAGAGCCTCAGGAGGCGTTGTGATCATCACTACCAAACGTGGTAAAGCAGGTGAAACACGATTCAGTGTGGGACAATCTGTGGGCTTTGCCTCTCAATTAAGAAAATTGGGCATCAGAGAATGGACAGAAGAAAGAGTTCTTAATAGTGGTTTTGCTGGTAATATTGACGATTTCAGAAATAATGGAATCACCAATTATGAAGATGAACTTTACGGCAATGATGCAATGCTTTTTAATACACGATTCAGTGTTTCTGGTGGAAATGCTGATACAAAGTTCTACTTCGGAGGATCATATAAAAATGATGAAGGTATTGTAAACAATACAGGCTATGAGAAAATATCAGCCAGATTGAACATCGACCACAAAATTTCTGATGTGTTCGATATCGCTGTTTCAACAAACTACATCAATTCATCAGCAGACAGGGGATTTTTCAATAACGATAACTCTGGAACAACCATGGGTATCGCATTCACCTCTACACCAGCATTTGCTGATCTTCTGCCAGATCCTGTAACAGGAGTGTATCCTTCTAATCCTTATGCCCCATCCAATTTTTTGGAAACGGCAGCGCTGATAACCAACAATGAAAGCATTAACAGGTTTATCGGTGGTGGTACATTGACAGCAAATATTTATACAAACAGCAAATCAAGTTTGGATTTTAAATTCCGAGGTGGAGCAGATTTCTACAACTTGAATACAACGGCAATCTTCCCGAACTCCCTGCAATTCCAAAGAAATGGAGCAGGCTTGAATGGTGTTTCTGTTCAGGGTTTCACCAAAAACCTGAACACAAACCTTGCTGCTTTTATTGTACATAATTATTATTCTGACAATGGCATGGCATTCACAACATCTGCGGGTGTTACGCAAGAAGACTTCAATAGAAACACAATTCTAGGTGAAGCATCCAATCTGATTGGTGCCGAAACCAACCTGGACCAAGCTGGTAATAGAAATGTTACACAAACTAGAAGAATCCAGCAGGATAAGGGATTTTTTGTACAGGAAGAATTCAACTATAATGATCAGTTTATTGCAACTATTGGAGTTAGAGGTGACAAATCATCCAATAACAGTGATGTAAACCAACTCTATTTTTATCCAAAAGCAAATGCAGCCATCAACTTGCATAATTTTGAATTTTTCAACTCTGAAAGCAAGATCACGCAGTTGAAAGTTAGAGCTGCCTATGGTGAATCAGGAAACTTTGCACAATTTGGTGCTAAGTCAACCATTCTTGAGTCCTCTATTGTAGATGGTCGTGCAGGTGTTATAGTGCCTACACTTTTGGGAAATTCTTCTGTTGGACCTGAAAGACAAAAAGAACTTGAAATGGGTTTTGATCTTGAATTTGACAGAAGGTTTGCTATGGATGTAACCTATTATATTAAGAAGGTAGATGACCTTCTATTAAACGCCGATGTACCTACATCTTCTGGATTCGGTCGCCAGGTTACCAATGCTGCAGCCCTTGAGAATAAGGGTATAGAGATTGGTTTGAATATGGAACTGGTTAATAATGAAAAACTAAACTGGGGTGCAAGGCTGTCGTTCTGGAAAAACACGGCAGAAGTAACACGTTTGGATGTTCCTGCATTCACAACAGGTGGCTTTGCTGACTTCCTGGGCCAGTTTATGGTTAAAGAAGGATACAGTCCTACAACAGTTATCGGTGTTGGACCAAATCCAGATGTAACTCTTAACGGTGATGGTGCTCCGACCCTTCAGGTATTCGGTAATGCTGAACCGGATTTCCAGATGTCCTGGTCAAACATCATGTCTTTTGGTAATTTTGACCTTACATTCCTATGGCACTGGAAGCAAGGAGGAGAAAACATAAACCTTTCATCGCTTTTATTTGATTTGAATGAAACGACTCACGACTTCGATGACTTCACATTGGATCCAAGCGGTGCCTTGGCTGATGGACCCTACAGACTGTCAGTTCTTGGCGCAGACACAGAACCATACATCGAAGATGCAAGTTATATACGATTAAGAGAAATCGGCTTGTATTACAAGCTTCCAAACAAGCTTATTCCTGGTGCAGAAAATATCAGGATAGGATTCTCAGGAAATAACCTTATCAATATTTTTGATTACAACAGTTATGATCCAGAAGTATCTAACTTTGGTGCTAATGGATTATCAACAGGTGTGGAGGTTACTCCATTCCCGTCATCAAAAAGATTTGACTTTCACCTAACAGCCAATTTCTAAAAATCTAAAAATGACAATCATGAAAAATTTAAAATATATATTTTGCTTATCACTGCTGATGGTGGTATTCAGCTGTGAGATAGATGAGCTGCCAAATCCTAACGGACCAAGTATCGAAGGAACTCAACTCGATGCAACTAAGAGTCAGTTGCAAACACTTGTGACAGGAAGCGAAGATCTATTACGACAAGAAATCGGGTTCTACTATGATGTGGTTTCTATTTTAGGAAGGGAATATTATTTCTTTACAGGTTCTGATCCGCGTTATACAGGTGAGTTGCTGGGAAAAGGAGCTTCTTCGCTTGATAATGCAGGTTTCTACGGTACTAGGCCTTACTTCGGAAGATACCGATGTATCAAAAATCTTAATGTACTTATTGAAGCTGCACAAAGCTCTACTACAATCACGCAGGAAGAATTGAACGGATATCTTGGTTTTGCAAAAACCTTTCAGGCCTATGAATTGCATCTCGCTGCCAACCTTCAGTATACCAATGGTATACGGGTAGAGACATCTGATGTAGATAACCTTGGAGCATTTGTCGATTATGATGCTGCATTAACTGCAATACAGTCTCTTCTAGACGAAGCCCTTGGACATTTGAACAATGCAGGGTCTGACTTTCCATTCAGTCTTTCGTCTGCTATGGATGGATTTGCAAGTCCCTCAAGCTTGTCAAGCTTTAATCGAGGACTAAAGGCGCGGATTGCTTTATACCAAAATGATAAGGCGACAGCACTGAGTGCTTTGCAAAGTTCATTCATTAATCCAGGTGGAGACATGAATGCAGGACCGGCCAGATATTACTCTGCTGCAGGAGGTGATTTTGCCAACAATCTTTTCAGGGTTCCTGATCAAGCTGATGCAATTATTGCTCATCCGAGTTATGTTGCAGATGCAGAAGTTGGAGATGCTAGACTGGAAAAAGTCAGACTTCGCCCTAGTGGCACTCTTACTCTTGACGATCTATCAGGTGATTATGACGTGTGGGTATTCAGATCATTAAATGATCCTGTACCTTACATGACCAATTCGGAACTTATTCTGATACGAGCTGAAGCAAATATCGGAAGCAATAATTCTGCCGCAGTTGATAACATCAACCTAGTCAGATCCATGAATGGTGTTTCAGACTACAGCGGTGGAACCAGCGATTCTGAGCTTCTTGATGAAGTACTTTATCAAAGAAGATATTCTTTATTCGGCCTTGGTCACAGATGGGTTGATATGAGAAGAACAGGTAAGCTAGGAGACCTTCCTCTTGACAGAGCTGAAGATGATGTGTGGGAAAAGTTTCCACGACCCGTTTCAGAGCCACAGTAAGCCTATAAAATCCAATACACTTATATTTGTAAGGTCAGCCTAAACGGCTGGCCTTTTTTTATGGCACAAATAAAACCTGTTGAAACAGATTCTGAGCTGGAAGGCATCCTTGAGCTACAATCAAGAAACCTTGAAAAAAATATAAGTTCAGGTGAATTGAAAGATCAAGGTTTTGTCACAGTACATCACAATAAGGAAATACTTGCCGCAATGAATAAAGATATTCCTAGCATCATTGCTGTAGACAGTAATTCCCGTGTTATAGGATATACCCTTTCAATGACAAAACGATTTAGAAATACCATTGACATACTTGTGCCCATGTTTGATATGATAGACACCCTGTATTATAAGAATCATAATCTTCAAGAACTGGATTATCTTATTGGAGGACAGGTATGCATAGAAAAGAACTTCAGGGGGAAGGGTCTTTTTTATAAACTCTATAATTATGCACAACAAAGCTATAAATCCTCATACCCGCTTATGTTGACAGAAGTATCAGACCGTAATCCTCGGTCTGTAAAAGCTCATTTAAACTGCGGCTTCGAAATTATTCATAGCTATCAAATGACCGACCAGGAAAGCTGGTCTATCCTTGCCTGGAACTGGAACCTTGCAGATTAAAATTCTCCGGTATCTACATCCTCAATAAAAGAAATCAGACCTTCGAAAAATATCTCCTGGTCATCAAACTGAGCTAAATGACTTCCATTAGGACAATGCAGATAACGCCCATTCTGAACCTCACCTGCCATCCATTCCATATGTTTAGGATCCATTGTATCGTACTCTGCTCCTATGACTAGGCATGAAACTGAAAGATCTTTAAGTTTATCCGTAAAATCCCAGTCTTTCAGCGTGGCATCTCCTTTAACACCAAATTCGCTTGGACCCTGCATGGTGACATAAACGTCTGGGTTAACATGGTTCAATGTTCTGTTGACCGGGTCTGGCCATTCTTCTACAGGCATACGCAAAATATGCTCCGTATAATAGTTTTGAACGATAAGCTCCAGATATCTTGGATTGCTATAATCCTCAGCATTTTCATATGTCATGATTTCAGCAAGTACCTCAGGATCCATTCTAGGGGCAAGTACCGAATCGCTATACATCTGATAATCACTTATAGAACTCATCATATTGGAGATAACCAGACCTTTTAAGTTTTCCTGGTATTTATGAGCATACTCCATAGCCAATATTCCACCCCAGGACTGCCCGAAGAGGTAAAAATTATCTTTATTCAGGCCCAGTGCTTTCCTGACCTGCTCTACTTCCTCGACAAAGCGAGGTAAATCCCACAGACTTAAATCATCAGGTTGATCACTATAGTGAGAACCCAATTGATCATAATAATAATATTCAATGGCTTCTCCGGGAAAATAACTGTCAAAACACTCGTATAATTCATGAGTCATTCCAGGACCACCATGAAGCAACAGGACTTTTTTACGCGCATTATTACCTACCCTCTTTGTCCATACTTTGAATGTTCCTTTTGGAGTCTCTACATCAATCAATTTAACACCCCCGGTAAAGGCATCATCGCGTTCTGTATTATCATGGTATGCTTCATAAGTTTTACATTTACAACCAGCACCTGGATTATTCTGACATGCAACGAAAGCAAGCATGAATAGCATTAAAAACAAGTATTTGTACATAGCAGATTTTTTCTGAATTTAAATAAAATAGCTGAATTACCAATAGCATAGTTCTACAGAGATTAAGGACCCGATTATTTAATGGTCATGTTGAGAGATATAAAGGATTCGACACGTCCAATATTTGGTACATCAAAAAGCTTTTCCATAATGAAGTCCTTATAAGCGTCCATATCTTCCACTAGTATTTTAACAATGAAATCTGTACTCCCCGAAACAGCATGACATTCAATAATCTCGGGTATGGCCAGCAAGTTATTCTCAAGCTCCTTAAATAATGTTTTGGTGTGATTCCTTAAAGAAATGTGTGCAAAAGCATGCAAGGTTTTACCGATCATAGCTTCATCAACTACAATGGTGTAGCTCTTAATAACACCAGAGCGTTCAAGTTTCTTTATCCGCTCATAAATAGGCGTTGCTGATAAATCTAACTTCTCTGAAAGTGTTTTTACAGTTGTTTTGGCATCCTTTCTCAACTCCTCAATGATTCCAAAATCAATATGGTCAAGCTCAAATTTATTATCCATAGTTTTTTATTCTAAAAATACGTATTATATTAATACTATATTCCAATTTAAGATATATAATAGTTATTTTATCTATAAAAGATAAGTATTTTAGATATTTTTGCGATTGTTTGTAGATTTGTAGAGCAAAATCCTTTTCATGGCATCAAAATCCAAAAAACAGAGTTTTGACATAAAAACCCTCCAGCTGGGTTTTCGATTGATGTGCACTGCCAAAAGCATGGCAGAGCTCTATGAGAATAATTTCAAACTGGTTTCAAAGTATGTGCATGCCACATCACGCGGCCATGAAGCCATCCAAGCGGCAGTCGGTATGCAGCTGAAGCCCTTTGACTTTGCTTTTCCATACTACAGGGATGATACACTGCTCTTGTCATTCGGACTTACACCAAAAGACCTCATGTTGCAATTGCTGGCCAAAAAGGACGATCCATTTTCCGGGGGTCGAACCTACTATTCACATCCTTCTCTAAGAGATGATGACAAAGTCAAAATTCCTCATCAATCCTCAGCTACAGGCATGCAGGCAATACCCGCTACAGGAGCGGCCATGGGCATGCAATACAAAGAAATAGAAGGACTGGATGACAGTGCAAATAAACCACTGGTACTTTGTTCATTGGGGGATGCCAGCATCACAGAAGGAGAAGTCTCAGAAGCCTTTCAAATGGCAGCTCTCAAACAATTACCCATCTTATATCTTATCCAGGATAACGAATGGGATATTTCAGCATCTGCTGATGAAGTAAGAGCACAGGATGCCAGTGATTTTATTAAGGGATTCAAAGGCATTAAATGTCTGAGTATTGATGGTACAGATTTTATCGAATCCTATAATTCTGTCAAAAAGGCCATTGCATACATACGAAAATATAGGAGGCCCTATCTCATTCATGCCAAAGTACCTCTCCTGAATCACCATACTTCCGGTGTTCGCATGGAGTGGTACAGGGATGACCTTGAAGAAGACCGAGCTATGGATCCTTATCCAAAAATCCGCAAAAGTCTTGTCAGGTTTGGAATGACTGAAGATGAGATTAAAAAAACAGAAGAAGCTATAATGGACACTGTCAGCAAAGAGTTCAAGGAAGCTCTTGCAATGCCCGACCCCGAACCGGAAAGTATATTTGATCACATTTTTGCTCCAAGTTCTGTAACAGAGGAAAAAGGTAATAGACAAAATCCTGATGCTGAAGAAACCGTAATGGTGGATTGTGCCCTGCATGCCATCGAAGAACTCATGCAGGACCATAAGGAATGCCTGCTTTACGGCCAGGATGTAGGACATCGACTGGGTGGTGTATTCCGTGAGGCGGCTACCCTTGCCCAGAAATTTGGTCGCGACCGAGTATTTAATACCCCCATCCAGGAAGCCTTTATTGTTGGTTCTACAGTCGGCATGTCTGCGGTAGGACTCAAACCCATTGTAGAAGTACAGTTTGCTGATTATATATGGCCCGGATTAAACCAATTATTTACAGAAGTAAGCCGCTCAAATTATCTTAGCAATGGCAAGTGGCCGGTCAGTATGATCCTAAGGGTCCCATGCGGTGCCTATGGCAGCGGGGGGCCTTACCATTCAAGCAGTGTGGAATCTGTCGTTACCAATATCACCGGTATCAAAGTCATATACCCTAGCAATGGAGCTGATCTCAAAGGACTAATGAAAGCAGCTTACCACGATCCAAATCCGGTAGTCTGCTTCGAACACAAAGGCTTGTATTGGTCTAAAGTTCCGGGAACATCTGCGGCGCGGGTCAAAGAGCCGGATAGTAATTACATCATTCCTATCGGGAAATCACGGATTGTTCTAGAGGCTGAAGACCGCAAAATTGACTCTGGAGAAAGTTTGTGCATCATCGCTTACGGCATGGGCGTCCATTGGGGACTTAATGCCGCCAAAGATTTTCCGGGGCAAATCAGCATACTTGATCTTCGAAGCCTCATACCTCTGGACGAAGATGCCATTTATGAGCAAGCCCGCCTGCATAATAAAGTCCTGCTTGTCACAGAAGAGCCCGAGCGCAATGGTTTTGCAAGGTCCATTACCAGCCTGATACAGGAGCATTGTTTTGAATATTTGGATGCGCCCGTAGGCCTGATTGGATCAGAAAATCTGCCTTCAATACCGATTCACAGCAGCCTGGAAACAAGGACGCTACCGAATGCTGAAAAACTGAAATCAAAAATCCAGAGTATTTTAGCGTACTGATTTTTGATGTATGACTGAAGTCAACAAAAGGACACAGATTAAAAATGCCGCCGCAAAACTCTTCAGAAAAAAGGGTTACAGGGCTACCAGTATGCAGGACATCGCTGATGCATTAGGCATCAAAGCTGCCAGTCTGTACAATCACATCAAGTCAAAACAGGAAATACTGACCGAACTCCTGATGAACATAGCCCTAGCCTTTACGGCGGGCATGGACGACATCAGGAATTCAAGCCTGGACGAGAATTCGCAATTGGAAGAATTGGTAAACCTGCACGTCAACCTGACATTCAAATACAAGGACAGTATTGCCCTCATTACCGGAGAATGGGTACATCTTGATCCTGAGATTTTGCCACAGTACCTGGAAAAGAGAAACAATTACGAAGAGGCATTTATGGCTATTTTGGAATCCTGCCAGAAAAAGAAACTAATCTCAGAATCCACTAATCTTGATATCGCATTATTCTCAATATTGTCAAGTCTTCACTGGCTCTACAACTGGCATAACAAGAATCCTGATCTTGGAAAAATAGAATTAGCTGCGCAGCTAAAGAAAATTCTGTTACATGGCCTAATAAGTCCAAAAAAATGACTTGAAAAATAAACTAATAATCATTAGTTTTGAGCTAATAATTATTAGTAAATGTCTGCGAACCGCATTCACCCGCTAAAAGTCAGGGAAATTGTAAAAACAACAGAGGATTGTTCAATCATCAGTTTGGATGTTCCGATAAGCCTGAGGGATACTTTCAAATTCAGGCAAGGACAATATCTTACCCTTGAATCATCCATAAAAGGTGAAAAAGTGAGACGCTCGTATTCTTTATGTTCGAGCCCTCTGGACGAAGAATGGAAAGTAGGCATTAAAAAAGTACCCGGCGGAAAATTCTCAAGCTATGCCAATGAAACCCTTGAAGCCGGGGATATGATTGACGTGATGCCTCCGGATGGACGCTTCTTTGTAGAACTGAATCCGGAAGCAACAAGCCAGTACATTGCCTTCGCTGCCGGGAGCGGGATAACACCCATTTTTTCCATCATTAAAACCAAGCAAAAAAGAAATATGTCCTTCCTGAATGGACGTATGGACACCGCTAAACTCGATACCATATTTGGGAGCATATGCAATCTGGAAGATATTGATCATTTTTTCAGTTGTGGGCCGGAGCCTATGATACTTATGGTCAGGGACTATCTCTCAGAACGTGGTGTGGACAAATCAAAAATTCATTTTGAGCTGTTCAATACATCAGGGGATTATCAGAATAAATATGAGCAACTCGAAAAAGAATTCAAAGGCCGATCAGCAGAAATACTTATTAATGAAGGGGGTAAAAGTTTCCATTTCTCCATGGAACAGGGGTCAAACAACATCCTTGACGAGGCTTTGAACAATAATGCTGATTTGCCATTTGCCTGTAAGGGAGGAGTATGTGCCACCTGCAAAGCCAAAGTGCTCGAAGGTAAAGTTGAGATGCCAGTACACTATGGCCTTGAAGACGATGAAATTGAAGCTGGCTATGTGCTGACGTGCCAGTCAGTACCTGTTAGCGATAAGTTAGTTGTCGATTATGATATTTAAAATATAAATCAAAGTATTTATGTC
>RFSX01000250.1 GCA_009923745.1 Chitinophagia bacterium | reverse complement strand
ATGAAGGATTTTATGAAAAAGAATCCCGAAGTATTGGATGCTGTAATGAATGATGAAATTCAGTTTTTCCCTGAGAAATTGAAGAATACCTATCGCCATTGGATTGAAAATATTAGAGATTGGAACATCTCTCGTCAGTTATGGTGGGGACATAGAATTCCAGCCTTTTATGCACCCGACGGTACATTTATGGTGGCCAAAGATGCAGAGGAAGCAGTTCTGAAATTCAAAGAAAGCGGCATCGATGTTGGAGCGAGTGATCTTCAACAAGACGAAGATGTATTGGATACCTGGTTCAGCAGTTGGCTTTGGCCGATCTCAGTTTTTGATGGTTTTGAATCCGATAAAGAGACCGCCTATTATTATCCTACCAATGATTTGGTGACAGCTCCTGAGATTATGTTTTTCTGGGTAGCTCGAATGATTATGGCAGGTTACGAATACCGTGATGAAAAGCCATTTAAGAATGTGTATTACACAGGTATCGTTCGTGACAAACAACGCAGGAAGATGTCCAAGAGTTTGGGAAATAGCCCAGATCCTTTGGATTTAATTGCTCAATATGGTGCAGATTCTGTTCGATTGGGAATGTTATTATGCGCACCTGCGGGTAACGATATTTTGTTTGATGAGAGCCAAGTAGAACAGGGGAGAAATTTTGCTAATAAAATATGGAATGCCTATCGATTGGTTTCATCCTGGGATGGAGAAGAAACACCGATACGACCCTATGAAAAAGAAACGGCTGACTGGTTTGCAGCGCGCATGGGTGAAGTGCTGAAACAAAATGAATCACACTTTAGTCAATTTCGTTTATCGGATGCCTTAATGGGCATGTATAAACTGGTTTGGGATGATTTCTGTAGTACCTTCTTGGAAGGTGTAAAGCCGCCCTATGGAGAAAAAATATCTTCAGAAGGATTATCTATTGCGAAAGAATTCCTTTCTAACCTTATGAAGATGATTCACCCCATCATGCCTTTTATTTCCGAGGAAATTTATCAAGGAATTAACCCGGGTTCTGATTGTATTACAGCCAGCTATCCCAAGATGGAGCAAGGGTCAAGCGATGATTTAGATGTGCCTCTTTCAGTGATTACAGAGATTAGGAATTTGAGGGTGCAACAACAATTATCTCCAAAGCAATCCTTAAAAGTGGAGATTAAAAATCCTTCCAAAGAGATCCTTCATTATTCATCTATGATTGGTAAGTTGGCAAATATCCAGATAGTTGATGGATTTGAAGTTACGTCAAACTTG
>RFSX01000249.1 GCA_009923745.1 Chitinophagia bacterium | reverse complement strand
ACAGGATTATGGCTCCCTATACTCTGGGAGCTTGTTTTTGTTTCGCCTCTATACTTAGCGTAGCATGTGGAACAGCTTTAAGTCTGGCTTTTGATATCAGTTTGCCGGTTTCCCTGCATATGCCATATACCTTGTTACTGATCCGCATTTTAGCATTATTAAGATGCTGTATCAACTTGGTCTGGCGTGATGCCATTTGTTGTAAACGCGTTGACTCGATTGTGCCCTGACCATCATCAAGGCCTTTTACCTTGGTGCCGTCATTTTCTGCCAGCTCCTTGATCTGGTTCAGATAGTAGTTTAGCTCTTCTTCTGCCTTGGCGAGTTTTTGGTCGATAATGGCCTCAAACTCCTTGAGTTCATCATCGGAATACCTTGTTTTCTCTTCCATAGAATTCCCGTTTTAATGGACTACTAATGAAATATAAATTGATCGTGCTCTCAGCATAAACAATTCTGAGGCCAAAGATAAACGCTTTTACAAATTCCTTGAATAAGAAATTCTAAGCGCCCTCAACTCACTACTCAATTGGTATAAAACCGCCATTGCCCCATATATATTACATTTTCAATACAAGAATTGCGAAAATTTAGTTTCCATAGTGACAGCCCGCATAATTGCCAAGCTGTCCTAATATCCTTGCAATGCAGAATTGGGAACCAAAAAAATAGCCAGTATAGGTATCAGGTTATTGATGGCATGAATAAGCACACAATGAAATATGCCATTGCGCACCCTCACATAAGCAAGGAAAAGGCCTACAACAAATTGTGGAAACACAAGGATAGGGGTGCTATACCATTCAAGCTCACCCCCAAAATTAAAAATGTGTATAAAGGCGAATAGTGCAGCACTGAAATAAACGATGTATGGGAAATACACCAGGTACTGCATCAGCAAGAGATTTCTGAGTTCACTTTGAAAACTGATCAGGAGAAAAACCGCAATCGCAATCAAGGAAATCGGTAATGCAAGATACCAGTGCAATACGCCTCCGAAAGCATTGACCAATGGAATGACAGCCAATAACATTGGCACACCCAGGAGGAATAAAAGGGGCTTGGTTATATAGTAACGGAAAATAAATTCCTCTATAATAGGCGCGATGATGACCGCAATCAAAAGTATCTGCCACTTATCAAATTGGTCAAGCAAAACATTCATCTTATGCTGATCGGTATCAAAGCCAATAAGATTAAACAACAGACCAGCAATGATAATTTCAGCAAAAAAAACGATGAAGAACAAGGAAATGAGAT
>RFSX01000248.1 GCA_009923745.1 Chitinophagia bacterium | reverse complement strand
ATTGGAATAAGCCAGACGTCAAGGATTTTGTAAGACACATATACCCAAAGCTTGTTCACTATCACAGCTTTCTTTATAATTACCGTGATCCCCATAGTGAAGGTTTGTTTTATATTTTTCATCCCTGGGAGTCCGGGCGTGACAATTCTCCGTTATGGGACGAATCATTGGATCAAATAGAAATAATTCGCGGCTCTATTCCTGAATATACCAGAAGAGACACGTCCATTGCTGATGTAAATGAGCGACCTACACAACAACAATATGATCGATATGTATATCTTCTTGAGCTAGGCAAGAAATATAAATATGATGGGCATCAAATAGCTGAGGAAAGTCCATTTCTGATTCAGGATAATATGATGAATGCGATTTTAATAAAGTCAAACGAAAGCCTTATACAAATAGCTTCGGATCTTGGATTGGATGCTGGTCAGGTAGCAGAATGGCAAGCCCTAAGCATGTCCAATTACGATAATAAGTTCTGGAGCGATGAACTCAACACCTATGTGGGATATGATATGCGCCATGAGAAACAAATAAAGCATCGTGAGATTGGAGGCTTTGTACCCTTGTTTGCAAGCATCCCATCTGATGATAAAGCGACCAAACTGAATGATTATTTGCAAAGCCTGTCGGCAAGGGGTTATTACCTGGTGCCTAGTTTTGATGTCGACAGTCCTTTATTTGATTCCAGGAGATATTGGCGAGGACCTATCTGGCCGCAAATGAATTGGATGATTTACAAAGGCCTTAAGAACTATGCATTCGACGATACAGCAAAAGTGGTAAAAGATGATCTCATTCACCTTATCGAAAACCTTGGATTTCATGAATATTTTGAAGCACAAAAAGTCGTAGCGGACGGACTAACAAAGGGCTATGGAGGAAACAATTTTTCATGGACGGCGTCCAGTTATATTCACTTATGTTCTGTAGATTAAGATCTGAAAAACCAGCACTATGAATTATTTGGATTACATCATCATTTTTGGATACCTGGTAGGATTTATTTTCCTGGGCTTCTTTTTCAAAAAGAATGAGTCTTCCAAAGATTATTTTTTGGGGGCTAATTCTCTCGGCTGGTTTCCTTTGAGTTTGTCTACGATGGCAACCCAGTTGTCAGCCATTAGTTTCATATCGGCACCAGCCTTTGTTGGCTTGAAGATGGGCGGTGGTCTCAAATGGTTGACCTTTGAAATGGCTGTGCCAATTGCTATGCTGTTCATTATGCTGGTTGTCATACCTCCTTTATTCAGG
>RFSX01000247.1 GCA_009923745.1 Chitinophagia bacterium | reverse complement strand
ACCCTAAAGCCGGGATGGATAAGACTTTCTCTTCACCCAACCATGACTAACAAAGAGCTTGACTTTATTGTCGATGCCCTGAATCAGGTATCCAATAATTATGAAGAATGGTCACAGGATTACATCTATCATAACTCTATCAATGAGTTCGTCCATAAAGACACCGGCATTATGGAATCTCGTATTGTTCAAAACTGGTTTGATAAAGATTTATTGTAAGAGTGCGCGTATATTTTGACAATGCTTCAACTACTCCCCTTCTTCCTGAAGTCAAGGAAGCCATGCATGATGTGGTAGACAATATTTATGGAAATCCATCATCTATTCACGAACTGGGCCGGCGATCCCGGATTCTTATTGAGGATGCCAGAACCCTTATAGCCACAGGACTGAAAGCTTCTACTGGAGAAATATTTTTTACTTCAGGCGCTACAGAATCCAACAACATGGCTTTAAGAGGTGCTGTAAGAGACCTGGGCGTAAAACGTATCATCTCAAGCCCTACTGAACACCATTGTATATTACATTGCCTGGAGTATATTGAAAAAATGGGTTTGGCAGAAATCCAATACCTTGATGTTGACAATAAGGGTCACATCGATTATGATCAACTCGAGGGATTGTTGGATCAATCAGATACAAAAACACTTGTTAGTCTCATGCATGCCAATAACGAAATCGGGACCATACATGACATTGAACGCATTTCTCATATATGCTTAAATCGATCTGCGCTATTTCATTGCGATACAGCACAAACGGTTGGCAAGTTAGCTTTGGACCTGAATGCAAACAGGCTTTCCTTCATGAGTGGCTCTGCTCATAAGTTTTTTGGTCCAAAGGGAGCAGGATTCATTTATGTAAATAGCGATAACATTATAAAAGCTCTCATTCACGGTGGTGACCAGGAAAGAGGCATGCGATCCGGCACCGAGAACATATACGGTATAGCGGGAATGGCAAAAGCTTTTGAATTATCGCAGTCAGAATTGAAGCACAGACACGAATACACAAAAGGTATAAGGGATTATCTAATGCAAAGGCTTGAAGAGTCACTCCAGGATATTCAGTTTAATGGTGATCCGGAAAATGGCCTGTACAATATCCTCTCTGTATCATTTCCTGCGTCGGATAAAGCTGAAATGCTCATGATGAATCTGGATATAGCGGGAGTATGTGCATCCTCCGGAAGTGCCTGCAGTTCAGGTGTTGAAAATGACTCACACGTTTTGCAACATATTGGACATAAGCCTGGCAGAAAAACTGTCCGGTTTTCATTT
>RFSX01000246.1 GCA_009923745.1 Chitinophagia bacterium | reverse complement strand
GAACGAACGCTATGAAGCATGGATTAGCGCCTATGATAAAGGGCCTATGATAATTATTGATGTAGATCAATTGGATTTTGTAGAAAATCCTGAGGACTTTAATACTGTGTTGTCCACAATTGACGAGGCGCTTGCTAAGCTTGCATAAAAAAAGGCCAGTTGAAACTGACCTTTTAATTTAAATTTCACTAAAACTTATTCCTTTTCGTTAGAATTAGCTTCCTCGTGTAGGTGTAATTCTAAATTTTTCTTCTGATCTGTATTGACTTGAACCGTCATTTCATTTTGTTCTGAAATAGAGGAAACCTGAACCTGTATTGTTTTTTCTGTATTGTCTTCAGCATCTGATATTACTAGCTCAACAGTTTGCTGATTTTCAGATTGATTTGTAATATAAGCAGTAACCGCATCGTCATCTAATGCAATACTAGGCGCAATTACTAAAGCTACTACAGACATGAGCTTAAGAAGTATATTTAATGACGGACCAGAGGTGTCTTTAAATGGGTCACCTACTGTATCCCCTACAACAGCGGATTTGTGTGCATCTGTTCCTTTTCTTCCTTCTTCTTCAATCATTTTTTTAGCGTTATCCCAGGCTCCCCCTGCATTAGATTGAAAGATTGCCATCAATACACCGCAAGTAGTAACTCCAGCTAATAAACCGCCCAGCATTTCAGCACCTCCTATAAAACCAATAGCAACAGGCACCACTATAGCAAGTACACCTGGAAGTACCATTTCTTTTATAGAGGCTTTGGTTGAAATTTCAACACATTTATCATATTCCGCTACTCCATCTGCAGCATCAAAAGTTTTTCGGTCTGCAGCTGAAGCTTTTGACATGTCTGAATCATACTTGATCATCACATCTAAGGCTGCTCTGAGTGCAGGGATGTCTCTAAACTGACGTCTTACTTCTTCTATCATTGCCATAGCGGCTCTCCCTACAGCATTCATTGAGAGCGCTGAAAAAACAAAAGGAAGCATTCCTCCAATAAGCAAACCTGCCATAATATTGGGCTGTGAAACATCAATAGCCTGAACCCTTGCTGTCTTCATAAAAGCAGCAAATAGCGCCAAAGCTGTAAGTGCGGCAGAGGCAATAGCAAAACCCTTTCCTATCGCAGCGGTAGTATTTCCTACAGCATCGAGTTTATCTGTACGTTCACGAACTTCGCTGGGTAATTCAGCCATTTCTGCAATACCACCTGCATTGTCAGAAATAGGTCCATAGGCATCTACTGCTAACTGAATTCCTGTATTTGCTAACATCCCAACGGCAGCAAT
>RFSX01000245.1 GCA_009923745.1 Chitinophagia bacterium | reverse complement strand
TGTCAGGTTGAAAAACCTGAAGATTAATAAGGAGATCAGTTACACCCTCGTATCTGAAACAGAGGCAAACCTGAAAGAGAGAAAGATATCTGTGGATTCTCCAATAGGTCAGGGCCTCCTGGGAAAAGAAAAAGGCGATACCGCCGAGATCAATACTCCAGGTGGATTGATCAAATTTGAGATTCTCGAAATATCACTATAAATGCCAAGCATATTTACCAGGATAATAGAAGGGGAGATACCCTGCTATAAAATAGCAGAAGATGAAAAGCATTTTGCCTTTCTTGACATCAATCCTTTGCGTCCCGGTCATACCTTGGTTGTTCCTAAAGAAGAAGTTGATTATATATTTGACCTCCCTGTGGAGAGGCTTGCAGAGCTGCATCAGTTTTCACAGGGTGTAGCTAAAGCTATCGAAAAGGTTGTCCCATGTGAACGTATTGGTGTTACGGTTATTGGACTTGAAGTGCCCCATGCCCATATCCATTTGATTCCTATCAGGGGTATAGCTGACATGGAGTTTTCAAGACCTAAAGTGAACTTGTCTAAGGAAGAGTTTGAAGACATAGCGACGAAAATCTCTAAAGCCTATACTGCCGTATAATCGTCAGGACTTTGCTCTGCCTGGATTAGCTTTTATAAACGCTTTCCAGGAGTTTTTTTTGCTTCCTCCTATTGGCAAGCCGGTAGTCATTTGATGAAAATGACACATGGCAGTAGCCAGTGCATCGGTAGCGTCCAGATAATGTTCGTTTATTGTGAAATTGAGCATTTTATCAAGAAGAGAAGCTACCTGTTCTTTCGAGGCGTTACCATTTCCGGTTATTGACTGTTTGATTGTTTTTGGAGAGTATTCAATAATTTCCAGACCCATTGTCATGGCAGCAGCCATCGCTACGCCCTGGGCTCTTCCTAGCTTTAACATTGATTGGACATTCTTGCCGTAAAAAGGAGCTTCGACAGCCATGTAGTTGGGCAAGTAGGTTTCAATGATTTCTTGAAGTTGAAGGAATATTTCTTTCAACTTCGTTTGGTGATCGCTGTACGATGACAACTTTAACACACCAATATCCTGAACCCTTGGTTTTTTATCAGTAATATCCAGGATGGCATAGCCCAGCACATTAGTGCCCGGATCGATGCCTAGTATTTTATTTGTCTTAGCCAAGGATTAAATTTCTTGCAAGTTAAAATTTAAAAACTCCTAATCTTTATTTGTTTTTGACAGATTCATTATTTAAGCTAAAGTTTTGCGAACGGAACAAATGGTCTATCAATCGATTACAATGC
>RFSX01000244.1 GCA_009923745.1 Chitinophagia bacterium | reverse complement strand
TTCAATGGCTAATCACCCGGCAGAAGGAAATATTGTTAAGTTGAATATCAGGATTGCAACGCCGCCATGGGACAGATCCAAGAATACATGGCTTGATGTTAATCCTGGTGTTTGTTCTTCCTATGTATTTGGCTTAAAGCCAGGAGATAAATGCACCGTTTCGGGTCCTTATGGTGAATTCTTTATCAAAGAGACTAAAAAAGAAATGGTATACATCGGTGGTGGAGCCGGAATGGCGCCATTAAGGTCACACCTGTTCCATATGTTTCACACTTTGAGAACAACCGACAGGAAAGTGTCTTTCTGGTATGGAGGTCGTACTAAAAGGGAGCTATTCTACATAGAGGAATTTCGTCAGATAGAACGCGAATTTCCTAATTTCAAATTCTATGTGGCACTAGACAACCCTCTACCGGAAGATAACTGGCAGGAAAAAACAGATATTGACGCTCCGGGCGATGGATTCCGTGGCTACATCATGCCTGTATGCGTAGAACAATATCTTTCCAAGCATCCGGAACCGGAAGAAGTTGAATACTATTTCTGCGGACCACCGGCTATGAATGCAAGTGTTATCAAAGCTCTTGATGAACTCGGTGTTCCGGAAGAGAATATTTCTTTTGACGATTTCGGAGGCTAGGGCTTCTAATAGAATAATATGTAAAAAGTTGCTGTTATCTTGGCAGTAACTTTTTTTATTTAAAAAGCTCTTATGAACGGCCTGACAAGATTTGTAATATTTATATGCTTTCTGACAGCGGTTTATTCCTGTGCTGAAGAGGCTCAACCTATTTTTATTACCGGCCAATGGGATGCGTTTTATTTTGAACGTGTTGACTGTAGAGACTCTCTTGACAATTTAAAGGTTGATTTGAATCAAGACAGTATTTATATCATTGATGGAAAGATGGTTCGCTTCAATTCTTATGAGCTTGACGTATTGGATAGTGGGGAGTATAGTTTTACCCTTTCAAAATCAGTTGACGGCAGTGATATCCTGGAAGTCGAATCGGGGAATTCCCTTTCTTCAGGCTTCAATGACATCAGCTTCTGTAAAGGCCCCTGCACAGACTCTTTATTCAAGACTGGACTTTATATCCGTGTAGGCGATAAGCTGGACCTTAGCTTTGCTGATTCCTTGGACATAGGCTGTGGGGTAGTTTTCAGAGCGAATCTCAAATAGATGCATTTTTCTTATCCATGAAGTTTTTGATTCCATGCAGGCCTTTTCGACATCTCCATTAATCTTTATCGAAAGCTGTTTTCCAAGGGCTCTAAATAGGATGGCGTA
>RFSX01000243.1 GCA_009923745.1 Chitinophagia bacterium | reverse complement strand
GATTTGACTAAGTTTCTAATTTTATTGATAATTTATAATGGTGAAGAAAATGATTACACATGAAATAATTTCTGTCGAATGGAATAAAGATTATCCAAAGCCAGAAGATGTAAAGAAAAATCTTGAAAATTTACCCTTTATCACACTTACTCTCGAGAACAAACACAATAAATATTGGAACTATTATAATGTAGCAGAGAAGCAATTGAACCGACAAAATGCCGAACTGAGAAAATTGACAAATATTCTTCGAAATTATTATTCAAAAAAACCTTTACCTGACAAGGTGATTGAGCAATATAATCTGAAGCCTCTACAAATCAACTATAATAAAAATGAAATTGACTTGATGATTAAATCAAGTGATTCTTATTGTGAACTGGAAACAGAAATCTCATCGACAAAATCTCTTACAGAAAGAATCAAAGAAATTCTTGGATTTATTTCTGGTTGGAGATATCATCAAAAAGATTTTATTACAATGTTTCGTATAACAAATGGATTGACAAGAGAATGACAGAAAAAGTAAAGGCTATGCAGATCAGCTCAACCACAAGACTGAATAATCCGGAAATGGCATTGGTCAGAATATTAACCCGTATCAACTTGCCTGAACTGAAGGTATGCCCCAATGAAAGAAACGTCATTGAGGCGATCGCATAACCGACAAATTCATCAAGGGAATAGGTGGAGCTGTCAAATCCGGTTCTGGCAACGATCTCCACCAGAATATGAACCACCATATAAACAAGAAGAGCGGCCGCTATCCATGCGCCGAGTGTACTCAGACGATGTGAGAAACCTTCAAGAGCTCTGAGCATAACTCCCCCTTTTCGTAACGCTCATAGTAAAACGGGCAGGGATAGCCCTGCCCGTTGTCTTTAAGGTTTAATTTCCACGACGCTTTCTGTACTCATCGAGGATCGCCTTGCCGGTATCACCGACTTTGTCGAGCCAATCAGAATATACAGCATCGCCAGCGGAGTTCAGCTTGCCGAGGAATTCCGCAGGAACGGTTTCCGCTACCGTAATCCCGTTTGCGCGCATGTCCTTATAGTTCTGGCCGACACGCTCAGCAAGGGCGGACCAGGCCGCGTTGCTGGCCGCTTCAGAAGCCTTCATCACCGCTGCCTTCTGATCCGCGCTGAGGGCATCAAAGGCATCCTTGTTGACATGTGTCATGTTGAGAGACATGGAATAGTTAATCGCATTGAAGTGCGAAAGATGCTCCCAGAACTTGGCGTTGACACCCCCTTCAGCAGAGGTCAGTACAGCCTCAATCCCACCGGAA
>RFSX01000242.1 GCA_009923745.1 Chitinophagia bacterium | reverse complement strand
ATCCGGAAGTGGAGAGCCTTGGTTTGTTGCTAAAAAAGATATGAGTGAAAATCAATTAATTGTTGCTCAAGGTAAAAATCACCCAGCTTTATATCACGATGCAATCAAAGCTGAAGAAATTCATACCATTTCAAATTCGTTTCCCATCCGGCGTGTGATTGGTGCAAAAATTAGATATAGGCAGCCTGATGCTGCATGCCAAATCAACGAACTTAATTCAGATGGGTTAGTTTCTTTTTTTGGACAAAAACAATGGGCCGTTACCCCTGGTCAATATATTGTTTTTTATGACAGGCGGCATCATGATGACAATACCACAGATGTCTACTTGGCCTGGTCTGATAATGGGGGTAAGAGTTTTAGGAATGTCAAGATCAACGCGTCAAGCTTTACACCTACAGCTTCTATCTTCTTTGGCGATTATAATGATATTAGCGTATATAAGGGAAGGGTCAGACCGATATGGACTCAGTTGGATAGTGGCCGGTTGAGTGTATGGACGGCTCTTATTAATTAAGCTTGATTTTTCTTACGCCCACGGCATCAAGTATGTAAAGTTCATTGGACTTACTCAATTGAAAATCACGAACATCTTCTTTTGATTCGTTGGTTTTTAGGATTTTTAAATTGACAGGGTCATAAATCCAAATATGCTTGTCAGGCGACGGTGTGACACTGGTTATATTCCAAAAGCCTACTTCTTCAAAATTGAGAGGATTGATTTCCAAAAGGGTATTGTCAAGGGAGAGGATGGGGCTGATAGTCCGAGAAGAAGACTATGAGCTTGTAAGGATTCTATAAGTCCAGCTCCGTGACTTCACCAAGGCTAAAAAAGAATAGTCACATACAGGATTCAGGTTTTTGTCAATTTTTTTTAAACTTTTTTGATCATTCGGCAGATCTATGTTTTGGAAGTCATCTGTGGTTAACGTAGTATATGTTCCTGTGATTAAATAGGCTGGGTTCCCTTACGACTTTATTTATTCAGGACAGGTGCGGAAAAAAATAGCAGCAATAATTGCCCGAATGGTATATTGTAAATTAAGCCCATAGTGATTGATTAGCTTAATTTGAGCAATTCCATATTCTGGTTCTCCAATCGTGCATAGCTGAAATGATGAATCCAGTCGCCGGTATTGATATAACGGGTTTTCCCATTGCTCAGAGTATAATCGATACTTAAGTGTCGATGACCAAAAACAAAGAAATCTACATATTTATTTTTCAGTTCTCCTTCCGCATATTGTATCAACCATTCCTTATCAGGGCCTTTAAAAGCAATCACATCCATTTCGGATTCCCGTGAGCGTCTGCTGAAC
>RFSX01000241.1 GCA_009923745.1 Chitinophagia bacterium | reverse complement strand
CGATTGCTTTTGTCGTTTTATTGGCCCTTACTGTACTCATCCTGTTCCTGGTCTTTAGCAGGGGTGATATACATATTTTTAATTTGGAGAATGAGTGTCTTCTCATTCACAGGGCATATATAATGGGATTCGTTCTAGTCCTGTTTCTTGTATTCTGGGCTATGTTTCGTGATGTATCAAGGGCGTATATATTGATCAGCAAAGAGAAAAATGTTTTCCAAAACATGCTTCAATCGGCCAGGCGGTTTTTCAAGCCGCAATGTTTCTGGATCGGCATATTTGATCTTGCACTGCTTCTTCTTTTATTTGCAGTATACTACCTGTTGTTGGGAATATTTGGTCTCGGAACAGGAGCTTTGCCATTGCTAATCCTCACGCAGGTATATGTCTGGCTTAAGCTGATACTTAGAATGGCCCGACTGGGTGCCATTTATAAAACAGCCAATAATTTTTAGAGTCTTTCTTCCGTATCGTAATCGATTCTTTTGCGGTATTTCTGAAAAGGAATCTTCAGCATTTGCACTACACTGTCAGCGTCTTCCGGAGCATAATAGGTGTCGACGCCATATTTAAGTTTTGTATTATCAACCTGGGCATAGGTTTGAAATATACGATCCCAAAAAGAGAAAATATTACCATAATTGCTGTCCGAATACGGCATCCTGTAATGATGGTGAACGCGGTGCATATTTGGGGTACAAAAAACGGTCAACAATGTTTTATCAAGCCATGCAGGGAGAACGATATTGGCATGATTAAACTGGCTGAGTACCACAGACATGCTTTGGTAGAGAAAAACGAGCCACATAGGGGCACCCAATAAAAGCGTAGCCAGTATGGCAAAGCTGAAGCGAATGACACTCTCGCCTGGATGATGCCTGTTCGCAGTTGTTGTATCTACATGCTGATCCGTGTGGTGTACGACGTGGAATTTCCACATCCAAACGACATGATGTTCAACCCAATGTGGCAGCCACGCGCCGAAAAAGTCCATCAATAGAAGGCCTGCGATCAGGAAAACAACTGTTCCCGCAGGGATCCATTGTAAAATGCCAAATGAATTCGCTACTGCCCAATCGGAAGTTTTAACCAGGATAAAAGCCAGGAAAAAGTTGACAATAATCGTCGTCAAGGTGAAGAATATATTGACCATGGCGTGCTTGAGCCTTTCGTATTTTAAAGACATCAAGGGCACGGCGGATTCAATGAGTGAAAACAACACGAGGCCTCTAACCAGAATCAAGGTCCTGTGGCTGGAAGGAATATTTGCAAAATAATCGATGATGGATTCAAGCATAATCAGTGGTTTGTATCAAGTC
>RFSX01000025.1 GCA_009923745.1 Chitinophagia bacterium | reverse complement strand
CTTATCAGGGCTGCTGCGAAAAATTACAGGGACCTGCTTATCATTCCTTCAAAGGATCAATATGCCGAGCTGGAAAAGATTCTTGATGAGCAGGATGCTGTGACCGATATCGCACAGAGAAAGGCACTGGCTGCTGCAGCCTTTAACATTTCATCTCATTATGACAGTGCTATTTTCAATTATTTCAATGGAGGACTGGAAGACAGCATCAATGCATTTAAACACAGTCTTACAGACGGAAGCACTTTACGTTACGGCGAGAACCCGCATCAGACTGCCGAGTTCTATGGCAATCTCTCTGATTGCTTGGTTAAGAGGTCCGGGAAAGAATTATCCTTCAATAACCTGGTTGATGTAGATGCGGCAGTGCAACTGATGGCTGAATTTAAAGACGCCAAACCCAGTTTTGCAATTTTAAAACATACCAATGCCTGTGGTCTGGCCAGTCGTGATACTGTCCTGGAAGCATGGCATGCTGCTCTTGCCGGAGATCCTGTGTCTGCATTTGGAGGTATCTTGATATGCAATCACATTATTGATTTGGCAACAGCCGAAGAGATCAATAAACTGTTCTATGAAGTATTGCTTGCCCCTGGTTTTGATGATGATGCATTTGAATTGCTCCGTAATAAGAAAAAAAGGGTACTTATCGAGATCAAGGAGTACGCCAGAAGTCCGCGTCAATTCAAGAGTCTTCTCAATGGGGTCATCGTTCAGGATGCAGACCTTAAAGTAGAAGATCATGAGGATTTAAAATTTGTTACGGGAGCAAAACCAGGCTCTGATGAAATTCGTGATTTGTTGTTTGCCAATAAGCTTGTCAAACATTTGAAATCCAATACGATCGTGATGATACGTGACGAGCAATTGCTTGGCATGGGATGCGGACAGACTTCACGCATTGACGCCTGCCATCAGGCTATTGATAAGGCCGGCCGCATGGGTTTTGAGCTGGAAGGCGCAGTCATGGCGAGTGATGCCTTTTTCCCATTCCCGGATTGTGTCGAAATAGCCTACAAGGCAGGTATAAAAGCTGTTATCCAGCCGGGAGGGTCAATCAATGATCAACAGAGCATAGACTTTTGTGATCAAAATGGTCTAGCAATGGTTCTTACCGGTATTCGCCATTTCAAACATTAATCTGAATGAGCAAAAATGAAAACTATCTGGTTATTGACATTGGTAATACGCGTATAAAAATCACGGTATTCAGCAATGACAAGATCGTTTTCAGCAGATTAGGGAAAAGCTTTCTCGTCCGGGAACTCAGGGGAATTGCTGAAAATTTTCCATTTACAAACATCATTTACAGCAGCGTTCGAACAAAAGAGCCTGGCTTTCTGGGGCATTTAATAAGAAATTATTCTGTCCTCAGCTTTGACAAGGATGTTGCACTGCCAATAAAGAACATGTATGAGACGCCAGCCACCCTAGGCATGGATCGCTTGGCTGCAGCAGTAGGGGCATACAACAAATTCCCTGGGGAAAACATCCTTGTTATAGATATGGGTACCTGTATTAAATATGATTTCCTTAATGCAAAGGGTGAGTTTATGGGTGGTAACATAGCTCCTGGCCTTGAAATGAGGCTGGAAAGCATGCATGCCATGACATCAGCACTGCCTAGAGTGAAGGCAAAATTTAACGCGGACCTCATAGGAAAAACGACCTCTGAGGCTATGCAAAATGGGGCTGTGTGGGGTATAAAACTTGAAATAGAACAATTTATAAAAACTTTAACAGCGAAAGTGGGCCAATTACGTGTTATTTTATCCGGTGGCGACAGTAAATATTTTGGAGAAATCCTAGAATCTCGGATATTTGTGCACCCTGAGCTTGTTAGTTTCGGATTGTATAACACACTGAAGTACAACATCCTGAAATCCGGCAATTGATAAGTTTCTTTGCGCTGTATTTGAAATGACTTAATGAGAAAGATAATATTCATAGCAACCATAATAAGCCTGCCGGTTCTGGTGCTGTGCCAAGCCACAGACAATTCACCCTATTCGCGATTTGGAATGGGAGATATAGCAGATCGAAATTTCATGTCTTCACAATTTATGGGTGGACTTGGATCTTCGTATTCTGATCCTTACCAGATAAATATTGTCAACCCCGCTTCACTTAGTCACCTGGCAGCCACTTCATTCGAGATGGGTCTGTCTGCTAAAAGCAAGGGCTTGAGAAATGGGGTAGCTGATGGTCAAACACCGAATGCCTATCAAAATTTGTGGTCCGGCAATCTGAATTATATATCGCTGGCCATGCCTCTTCAAAACAGGGTTAACGATTTGCTTGAAAGAAAGAGGAGGGCATACAGCGTGGCAACAGCTTTTACCTTGATGCCGTACAGCACGGTAGGTTATAATATTACAACAACAGAGTCCCTTGATAATATCGGAGAGGTCAGCAAGAATTTTGAAGGCGAAGGGGGGAGTTACCAGTTCTTGTGGAGCAATGCCATCAAGTACAAGGATTTCTCTTTTGGGGTCAACCTGGGGTATCTTTTTGGTAATGTAGAGTATGCCCGCTCTGTTCAGTTTGATCCCAGTCAAGCTTATTTCAATACCTTGTTTACCGAAACAAACAGGTACAGTGGTTTTCTTTGGGATGCTGGATTTATTTATACCTTGAAACTGAATAAATCTTCAAAAGAGCAAGATGAAAATAATCGTGTTTTAAAGACATTGAATTTTGGTGTACACGCCGGGACCAATACCTCATTCACTACACGCACCAGCTCTTTTCAGGGGGCTGTTCAGAGTGGAACAGGAATCGTGGATACCCTGAGTTCTTCTGAAGAAATGAGTTTCGATGGCACATTGCCATCTACATTGGGTTTGGGAGTGAGTTATTACCATGGCGAGAAATATGCTATAGGAATCAATTACAGCCGCGCCAATTGGTCCAACTTTGATGCTCATTTCGTTAATAATTCATTAAATAACACATCTAACTTATCTTTTGGAGCTTACTTTCGTCCTGATTATAAGTCGATATCGAGTTATTTCTCTCGGGTTTACTATCGACTTGGTCTATTTTACAATCAGGTACCGAATGCGATTCCTGATCAATTTGACAACTCAATTGAAGATGTCGGGTTTAGTGTAGGCATGGGTATGCCCCTGTTCTATCAAAGAAAAATATCGCATGCTAACCTTGGCTTAACAGTAGGAATGCGAGGCCGGGGTTCTGCTGTCGAGGAAAGATATATTCGCATATCATTCAGCTTCACATTCAATGATGATGAATGGTTTATAAAACGCAAATACAATTAATGAAATCAAAATTATAGTATGGATACTTTTAAGAAATGTTTTCAGATTCTATGTATTCTGGCTCTTGTAGGACCAGCATATGGACAATTTGAAACCTGGGTAGGTTCTGAATTTGAAGAGGATGCTACAGATGCCCATTCTGTGTATCGCCAGGCTCTTAAGGCGCAGGATTGGACTGTTGCTTTTGAAAACTGGGAGAAAGCTTACAAGTTGGCACCTGCGGCTGATGGTAAACGTGATTACCATTATATGGATGGTGTGAAACTCTATTTGAACAAGTATAAGAATGAGGCAGATCCGGTCAAGAAAAAGGAGTATATCGGCATCATCGACAGGCTATACGATGAGGCCATCGAAGCCTATGAACGCAGAGTGATTCAGCCAAGTACCTGTCGTGACGACGACGCTTGTTATGAAAGGAAGATAGGATATGTATTAAGCAGGAAAGGATTCAATATGTTTTACACCTTGAATGTGCCCTACAGTCAAAACCTTGAGGTATATGCTATGGCTATTGATAAAGCCGGTAATGACCTGGAGTATACAGCCTATGATCCTGTATTCATTATGTGCAGCCATCAATTCCAAAAAGGCTTGATGACCAAAGAGCAGGTGTTGGATTTTTACAACAAGCTTGAGGCGATAGCGCTCTATAATATTGAAAACAACAGCCGCCTAGGTTCATATTATGACCAGGCCTGGAAAGCAGGTAAATCCAAGCTTGCACCCATTGAAGCGGATGTGTTTGATTGTGATTATTTCAGACCTATTTACAAGCAGATGTATGATGCGAATCCGGAAGATATGGAGCAATTGAAAAACCTTGTTGCATTGCTTAAGAAAAGAAATTGTGATCCAACCGATCCGGTATTGGTTGAGCTGGAAACGAAGTGGATGGCTTATGCAGAAAAGGTAAATGCTGAAAGACAGGCTGAATTTGAAGCTAATAACCCAAGCTTTGTAGCCAAGAAGTTATATGATGAAGGAGAATATAGGGCAGCTGTGGAAAAGTATGTTGAAGCCATTGAGCAGGAAAGCGATCCTGAGAAAAAGGCAAGCTACTTATTTTCAAAGGCATCTATTCAATTCAGAAAGCTTAAACAGTATGCAGTAGCACGATCAACGGCATATGAGGCGGCCAAGCTCAGACCTGACTGGGGTAGACCTTACATGCTCATTGGAGATATGTATGGATCCAGCGCAAGAACATGCGGTGATAACTGGAATCAGAGACTGGCTATCATTGCAGCTATTGATAAATACAAGTACGCAAGAAATATTGATTCTGAAGTTGCGGCAGAAGCGAATGAACGCATCAGTAAATACAAGACTTCTTTACCTGAAATAGCTGATGGACACATGAGAGGTGTGAAAGAGGGCGCCAAGGAAAAAGTAGGATGCTGGATAGGGGAAACCGTTACGGTGGTATTCCAGTAGAAAAAATATATAAACGAACAAATGAAAAGGGGTCCGGTTATCCGGACCCCTTTTCTATTCGTAAGCTCTGATTAAATAATTAAAACAGCATTTAACTCTAAATCTCAATTTCATACTAGAGGATTTAAGTATCTGGTACTAGCTCAATCCCTAATAGTATAAAACATATTATAAAAATACATATATATTTTTAAATACCGCATGCTTACTGAAAATAAGAGCGAAAAAATACAAAAACGAAATAAAAATTAGTTTTTAAGTAAAAATCAAAATTTAATATCGGTATTTACTTCACTCCAAAGGAAAGGCCAATGGATTTAGCGGTGTTGATCAGGTAATTATTCACTTCTACGAAATTATAGGAGCTTGTAGCATCAGCCAGGGTAGTATAGCTAACCAGATTGTTTTTGTAATTCACCATGTGGCCATATTTGCCATCCCTGACCAGTTCAAAAGCCCTGACACCAAAGGCGCTGGCAAGTATCCTGTCAAATGCAATTGGAGATCCCCCTCTCTGGATATGACCAAGGACAGCAACCCGGATATCATGTTTTACTCCATAATCCTCAAGAGCAAATCTCAGGGCATTACCTACGCCACCCAGTTTGATGTTCTCATCTCCTTCTTCTTTTCTACCTACAAGTTTGCCATCCATTTGAGCCCCTTCGGCGATAACGATATTGACAAAACCTGTTCCTTCATCGTATCTGCTTTCTATGACATTGGCTATTGTCTCCAGCTTGAAGGGTACCTCAGGGATGAGGCAAAGTTCTGCACCTCCTGCAATAGCCGTATGTAGCGCTATCCACCCGGCATTACGCCCCATGACTTCAAGTATCATGACCCTGTTGTGACTGGATGCTGTTGTGACGAGCTTGTCAAAGGAATCGGTGGCGATCTGCACCGCCGTGCTGAAACCAAAAGTCAGATCTGTAGACGACAAGTCATTGTCGATTGTTTTAGGAACACCTACAATGTTCAATCCTTTGTCAAAAAGAGCCTTGGATATTTTTTGTGATCCATCTCCACCTATATTGATGACTGCTTCAAATCCCATGTTATAAATACGTTCGATCAGTTTATCTGACAGATCTATATGCTCCGTTTCACCGTTTTCTTTTTGTATAGGGTAATTAAGGGGGTTCCCCTTGTTTGTGGTTTTGATGATGGTGCCTCCCTTGACATGAATACCTTGTACACGGTCATTATCGAGATGTACAATTTCTGGTGGATCCTCAAGAACTCCATTGAATGCCTCCATGGAACCGTATACTTCCCACTCTCCATTCCGATCAGCGGATTTCACTATGGCCCGGATGACAGCATTTAGGCCGGGGCAATCTCCGCCACCGGTGGCAACAAGAAGTTTCTTTTTACTCATTGAATACGATCAGTTGATAAATTTAATCATACCGTACTAATTGCCAATTTTTACATTGTTAAATCTGTATTTTCTATTCCTGTTGATTAGCTGTATGATATCATTGTCAAAAGCAGATATAATGTATTTTTGGAAGGCAAAATATTTGAAAATGTATAGAGGAGTAAGCTTTTTAATTTCATTGAGTATTGTTATATATGCCTGCAGTCCCAAGGTTCAGGAAACGCTTGTGCCAGAACCTGCTCCAGTACCTCCCGTGGAAGAAATTATGGTAAAGCAAAATCCCTGCACACAGCTTAGTGATTTGACTGGTGCAATGAAAGAGCAGACTGAAAATGCCTATGTCATTTATAAGGATTATGTCAAATTAAAAAAGTTCAAGGAAGCCTATCCTATATGGCGCAAGGCATATTATGGTGCGCCGGCTGCCAATGGGTCAATTAAGTATCAGTTCGAAGATGGCATAGCCATATACAAAAATTTTTACGAGACGACCAATGACACCAAACTAAAAGCAAGCTACATCGATACCATCATGATGATCTACGACAAAAGGGTAGAATGCTTTGGCGAGCCTTCCTATGTCGCTGGCCGCAAGGCTTTTGATTACTATTACAGCTTTCGATCGGCTACAGATATAGAGACGATCTACAGCCTTTTCAAAGAAGCGATTGACGGTAAGGGAGAGAAAGCTGATTATTTTATAATTAATCCGTTCACCAAGATTCTGTCTGATAAAATAGCCAATGAAGAGCTTTCGCTGGAAGAGGGCCGCAAATACGCCAAGCTATTGTGGAGGGCTATAGATTACGGAACCAAATCAGGCAAGAATAAGGAAGCCTGGGCTATCATCAATGAATATGCGCCACCACGTCTTGAAGCCCTTGAAGGAGTAAAAGCTTTATACGATTGTGAGTATTATACCAAAAAGTATTATGCTTTATTTGAAGCCAATCCCGATAGCTGCGAAATCATAAACAGGGCATATGGTCGTCTGTTATGGGGTGCATGTGGTAACGATAATCCTGGTGTTCAGGCATTAAAAGCAGCCAAGGAAGAGAAATGTTATACGCCACCACCACCAGCGGGTCCTCTACGACAGGCTTTTGACGCCTATACTGAAGGTAATTACAATGGCGCCATAAAGCTCTTTGAGGAGTTCGTAGAGTTGACCTCTGATGCTGAGAAGAAATTTAAATACAGCCTTCTCATAGCCAAGATTTACTATGGAGATATACGGAATTTCCCTAAGTCCAGGGAATATGCCCTCAAGGCAAGCAACTACAAACCAGAATCGGGAGAACCTTATTTACTGATCGGCAAGCTGTATGCCTCGAGTGGTCCCCTGTGTGGGCCGGGTCGGGGATGGGACAGTCAGATAGTCACCTGGCCGGCCATAGACATGTTTGAAAAAGCAGCGAAAGATCCTCTTGTTGCAGCAGAAGCGAGGAAACTGATCAGGACTTACTGGCAGTATATGCCAAGTCGGGAAGATATTTTTTCCAGAACGATCAAAGAAGGGAGTAATTTCTTTGTAGGATGTTGGATTCAAAGGAATACCACCGTAAGAACTCCTTGATAAATAATTTGTTCGTAAAGTCGTACAGTTGATATTCCTTTTGGAATATATCTGCAAGAACACCTAAATTGAGCAATAATGAGGTTTCTTCTTATAACACTGTTGTTCGCTTGCCTGTCACCATTGTCGGGGCAACGCGTCATTTCCCCCAAACTGGTGGAGGTCGACTGGAAGGGCATTGTCTACAAAAAGGAGTGGTCCATTGATTTTCGGATTCATGAAAATGGGGCAGCTATTGCCTATAATACGGGACAAATTAAATCCTATAATAAGACCAATTACTACCACATTGAACTGGGATTTACAAGAGATCCGCGGGAAAAGAGTCAAAGCAAGATATCTTCAAGAGGCAGGTCAGGTACCTTTATATATGGTAAGGTCAACAACCTTATAAATGTCAGGGTAGGAGCTGGAGTGAAGCGTTATCTCTCCGAAAAGCAAAAGCGAAAAGGTATTGCTGTAGGATATACTTACGAAATAGGCCCTTCCATCGCGCTGCTAAAGCCCTACTACCTGGATTTGATCTATACTACCGAACAGGGCGGAACTCTTCAGGCATTTACCTTGTCTGAAAGGTATTCGGAAGAGAATGCAGACCGATTTTTAAATATCAATACCATCGATAATAAATCATCCTTCTTTACAGGTTTTGATGAATTATCGCTGAGGGCAGGCATCCAGGGAAAACTGGCAGCACATCTGTCCTGGGGGGCCTTTGATAAATCTGTTAAGGCTTTCGAGACAGGTGTTATGTTTGACCTTTTTGCCACGAAAATCCCGATTATGGTAGAAACCTCAGAAATAAGCAACAAACCTTATTTTGTACGGTTATATTTAAACCTTCAATTGGGGTCCAGAAATAACCGTTAAGAACTTAAATTTCTCATGTTAGAATTGCCAGTAGTATCTGATGACAAAAAGAGAGCTCGAAAGCCGGATTGGTTGCGGGTAAAATTGCCTATCGGAGAGGAATACAGGAATGTTCGCAGACTTGTGGATGAATATGGCTTGCATACCATTTGCCAAAGTGGTAACTGCCCCAATATGGGGGAATGCTGGGGTGCGGGAACGGCGACATTTATGATATTGGGTAATGTATGTACCCGTTCGTGCAGTTTCTGCGCAGTAAAAACAGGACGCCCGCCTGCATATGATGAAGATGAGCCAAGACGTGTGGCAGAAGCTATCCGGTTAATGCAGCTTAAGCATGCGGTGATCACATCCGTCAACAGGGATGAACTCAAAGACCGCGGAGCTGAAATATGGTATCAGACGGTTGTCCAGGTAAAAGAGCAATCTCCAGAAACAACGATTGAAACCCTTATTCCTGACGTTAGAGCCAACTGGGAAGCCCTCCATCGTATGATTGAAGGTGGCCAGGAGGTGGTGTCTCATAATATGGAGACGGTAAAACGTCTGTACAGAAAGGTTCGCCCGCAAGCGAAATATGACAGAAGCCTTGAGCAAATCCAAAGAACAAAGGATGCGGGAAAAAGAACAAAATCCGGCTTTATGGTAGGCTTGGGAGAGACAAAGGATGAAGTGCTTGAGATAATGAGCGACCTGCATCAACATGGCTGTGATGTTGTGACTATTGGCCAGTACCTTCAGCCTACAAAGAGGCACCTTGAAGTAGATGAATATGTGCATCCTGATACCTTTGCTTACTATAAAGAGGAGGGTTTGAAAATGGGAATTGATTTTGTAGAAAGTGGGCCGCTTGTCCGCTCAAGCTATCATGCTGAACGCCATTTATAAATGTTATACCAGGTAAAAGCAGGCATTATTGGATTGGATAAGCTGGGTATGATCTATGCTGGCTTGATTAAGGATCATGTAAAGGACCTTTCTTTGATTGCAGCAGCCGGTCGCACTCAAAAGGAATTGCTGTACGCTAAAAATGACCTGTCTCTTGAATATGTCTATGGTGATGAAAAAGCCTTGCTTGAAAACCATGACGTCGATGCCCTATTTGTCTTTTCAGAGGCGCGCTTCAAGGCTAATCTGGCCATACAGGCTATCGATGCAGGAAAACATGTGTTCCTCGTAAACCCGATAGCCCTAAATCTGGATGATGCTGTTGCCGTACAAAAGACTGCGTCGTCCCATCCAAGTCAGACTGTGATGTGCGCTTCGCCTGTGAAGAGCTTTCCAATACTGCTCAAGCTCAAGTCTTTTATTGATTCGGGACAACTGGGGAAGATCCATTTTATCCATACAGATTCCAGCTTCTTCCAAAGTATGAAGAAAGAATATGCCAGCTCCTCAGGCAGCAGGTACCTTGATAAACTCCTTGATGAATTGGAACTGTTCAATTGGATTTATGATGGCGAGCTAAGCGAAGCCTTGGTTGAGACCAGTGGTAACTCCAGAGATGGTAAAAAACAAAGCATAGAACTGGAAACCAAGCTCATGTTCAGCTACCCGGAATATCTTCAAATGCATCACTTTACGCAAAGTATCCTTGGTAAGGAAAAGAACAGTTTGAAAACAAATTTGGCTGTTGATGCTGTCAGGCTGGCCCTTGCTTTTGAAAAGTCTGATGTTCTGAATACTTCAGTAGACCTCAGAACGTCTTAGGATCCTGTTATCTTTTTATACATCTCTTGCAGGTAGCCAATAATAAAAGGCCTTGATGGAGGCGCCGAAAAGACTTTCAGCTCGTTCATGAATTTGCCTTCTTCATCGAGAAAACTGAATATGGTCTGTGGTTTCAGATTTTGAAACAAACATTCAAATATCGTTTTACCGCTGGCTTTTCCAGACAAGATAACATTCAGTAAAATCTTGTCATAAAAATGATAACGATTTGATGATGGACGATATTTATACAATCTGTTCTGCTCCATGAATTTAATCACCTTGTCGGTTTCTTGCTGGATGCGTTTGTATGCGTATCCAGAGGAAGCTTTGACAGATCCGGCGTTTGTTCCGATGTGGATAACAGAACTTTTTTTGGAAGCTATGAAATTATGCGTAGTCATAGGGATAGCGCCCAGCTCTGTTTCAAGGATGGTATATTTTCCCCCTGTGAGGTAGTTTTTGATATAATGAACAAGGTATGGGTCATAGAAGGACTCATGCGGAATTTCTTCAGAGAAAACCGCTATTTCTACCAAGGCCTGTTTGGTACTGAAAGGCAGCACATAGAAGAAGCGTGTTTCATTGTCCTGCTCGACGCGGAAGTCCATGAAAACAGCTTTCCCGGGATCAAAGCAATCTTCCTCGGTTTGTATTGTCCAGCCTTTAAAGTGCTGCCATACAAAATGGTCCTTGCTGAAATCCTTTTTATCATAATAGCTTTTGAAGACGGTATCTGCCTTGATGCGGCTTTCCTGACATTGTATAGTGTTGGTTGTATCAGGAGATTCTGAGATTTTAACGACGCTTTCGTTATAGAAATCGACCTTTTCCTGTGACTTTAGAAAATCCTTTGTATATCTGTAGAAATCGATACCCCGGATCATTTTGTAGACGTAGGGGGCAATGGTAAAAGCCTTGGTGAAGCCGGAGCTTGAAAACTCTATGCTTTCCCATTTGGTATAGAGGATGTCTTCAAAGCAGTCTGTTTCTTTTGACCAGAAACACCAAGTTCTGTCGTTATTGGTTTTTGGCGAGGGATCTATAAGGGCAATCCTCAGATGAGCCAGTTTGGGGTTCTTTTTGATTTTATATGCCAGGCTCAGACCGGCCAGGCCAGCACCTGCAATGGCTACATCGTATTTATTGGAGGACAACAAGTGATCCAAAGCTTTATTTTAGAAAAAATTCTTTAATTCGTGTCAGATCCTGATTTTATGAATACGCTGACAAGGTATAAAGAAATAGAGTCATTTTTGTTCTCCCAGCTACCCATGTTTCAGCGGGTAGGGCCCAAGGCATTCAAGAAAGATCTTAAAAACATCCAGTTTCTTATGCAATACCTGGGTCATCCGGAACGTGATTTTAAATCTATTCATATTGCAGGGACTAATGGCAAGGGTTCAACAGCTTTCTTTATATCGCAATTTCTTTCCGCTTTAGGATATAAAGCAGGGCTCTATACATCACCGCATTATCGCGACTACAGGGAAAGAATCAGGTATAATAAGACCCTGATTCCCAAAACATTTGTCAAAACATTTGTCAATAAGCTGATAGAAGACAATATTCTGGAATCTGAACTTAAGCCTTCGTTTTTCGAGATTACGGTGGCCATGGCTTTCCTCTACTTTAAGCAAGTCCAGCCAGACTATGCCCTTATAGAGACAGGGCTGGGAGGCCGATTGGATTCTACCAATGTCATTGTTCCTGAAGTAAGCACAATTACAAATATTGGCTTTGACCATATGAATTTTTTGGGGGATACCTTAGCCCTGATTGCAGGGGAAAAAGCTGGTATTATAAAAGAGAATGTACCTGTAGTCATTGGAAAAACACAAGCTGAGACAAGGCCTGTCTTTGAAAAAAGAGCTCAGGAATTGAATTGCCCTGTAATTTTTGCAGATTCTTTGCCGAGGGTAAAACTCCTCGACAGGCTGGCGGCTCAATTTCCGGCATATCAGCATGAGAATTTATACACAGCCTACTATACGGTAAAGACTCTTCACAAGAATTTTAAGCTCACCACATCAATCATAGACGATTTTAAGATCGGCTTATCTGATTGGGGATTTATCGGGAGATATACCAGGCGAGAAGGTCCTCCACAAGTTATCTGTGACAGCGCGCATAACAAAGAGGGTATAGAAAGTCTTATGCAATCTGTTGAGAAGGAAGAGTATGATAAGCTTCACATCGTTCTGGCTGTGGTCAACGATAAGGCTATGGACGATATATGGCCTCTTTATCCTCAGGATGCCACATACTACTTTAGCCAGGCTCGAATTCCCAGGGCTATGAATAAGGATAAGCTTGCAAGGGAGGCAAGAAAGGCAGGATTGAGAGGAAAGGTCTATTCCGGTATTCCGGGGGCCCTGGCGGCGGCCAAAGCCAGAGCGAAGGAAAATGATTTGATTCTTGTTACCGGCAGTATATTTACAGTAGCAGAAGTTATTTAGCAGTTATATCTCGCCGTCATTGGAGATAATGGCAGCTTTATTGACCGCAATGCTGGCGTTTAGTTCGAAGCCTACTAAAACGACAAAGACATTGATTTGAATCCAGAGAAGAAGCACCAAAAGTGCTCCGATTGAACCATATATTTCATTGTACCTGCCAAAATTATTTATAAAGAAAGAGAAGAGAAGGGAAGATATTATGGATAGTATGGTAGCCAAAATGGCTCCGGTATTGATCCATTTGACTTTTTGGCGCAAAGCTGAACCGTAGCGATATATCAAGGTAATACCCAGATAAACAATGGCCAAAGAAAAGATCCATTTAGACACAAGAAAGACAGTGGCTGAATGTCCCTCAAGATTTAATTTGTTGATAAGAAATTCCAAAACGGGTTCACCAAAAATGATCATGAAAGTAGAGATGAGGAATACCGTACCGATGAGCATGGTCAGAAATATGGCAACCATCCGGTTTTTCAAGTAAGACCTTTGTTTGAACACGCCTTCATAGGACTTATTGAAACCATACATAAGAGCCAGCATGCCTGAGCTTGAAAATATTACTGCGAACAAAAAACTCACGGATTGAAGGCCTCCTCTCTTTATGGATGCCACGCCTTCTATGGTATCAAAAAGATATAAATGGGCTTGCTGTGGCAGGAAACCCTGTGTAGAGTCCTTGAATATGCTGATGTAGTCCGCTGTAACCGGAAACAGGGGCAAAAGGGTAAATAGAAATATGACAGCAGGGAAAAGTGAAATAAAGAAGTTGAAAGCTATGGAATTGGACCGGGTAACGATATCATCCTTCATGGCCTCTTTGTAAATAAAGGAAATGACATCATAAACAGGTACGCCGGAGAAGCCGGGCAGAGAGTACTTTTTAAGTACACGAATTGTCTTTCGTACTATGGGTATTTTAATCCAGAACATGATTCCAGTTTAAAAATACGGGCTTAATGTGTTCTTTAATATCTCCGGACATGAAATTCTCTTATTCAGCTTCATATCGACAAACATAAGTTTAATGCATGCCTTGTTGATCAGTTTTTCATCTTCATTGTACAATTCATGATGAAAGACCAGGAGTTTGTCCGGCATTTCATGCAGTATCGATCTGATCTCAATCATTTCATCATAATATGCCGGCAGCATATACCGGACCTCCATGTTTAGAACGGGCATCATGATGCGATGTTCGTCTTCCAGTTGCTTGTAGCTCACGCCGAGAGACCGAATGGTTTCTACCCGACCTATTTCATAGAGTTTGGCGTAATGGCCGTAATAGAGATAGCCCATTTTGTCAGTTTCCGCATACCGCACACGCTTGTGAAATGAATATTCGTACATGTTTTGCCTTTTATGCCATAAAGTTAGGATTAATGCCTTTGTCTTCTTAGTATTTGCTGTATTTAGCAGTCTGTCGAAACTGGAATATTAATTTTTGAGTTAGTAAATTCGCATTTCAACGCTGCTTATGCTAAAGAAAATAAAATCACTCTTCATTATTGAGGACGAATCCCAGGATTCAAACGCAGACGCTTCGTATTCAGCGCAAAAGGATCCTGAGGGAAGGGCTGAAACAAAAAGCGAATCTACAGCACCTGTCGAGAAGCCTGTATTCGACGAGGATAATCCTGCGGAGGATAATGTCGATGAAAAGTTTATCAATAAACTTCTGGGAGCTATTGAAGAAAATAATATAGAGGGATTTGATTATCTGGAATACAAGCAAGCCCTTCAGAATCTGGAGAATGTCGAGATGGATGAAGAGACACGATTCAAGTCAGCCCTGGCTGTGGCAAAGACTATGGGAGCGAATAGAACTGTGTTGATATCCAGCGCCGACCATTACCTGAAGGTGCTTGAAAAAGAGGAAAAGAAATTTTTGGAAGCTTTCCGTCACCAGCTTGAAAAACAGGTTAATCGCAGACATACAGAGATAGAAAACATTCAGAAAGCGATCGAATCAAAAAAGGCGCAGATTAAACAGATCGAAGAGGAGATCATCAAATACACTGAAAAGCTCGACCAGGCCAAGGCCGGGGTAGAAGGGGCAATGGCCAAAGTTGAATCGGCCAAGACCGGGTTCTACAGCGCTTTCCATATAGTGTCAGAGCAGATAAAAGATGATCTAAAAAAGATCAAAGCCCACCTGGGCTAGACCTGCATCAGTTGAACAACTCAAGGATTTCTTCCCACAATTGTTCGTATGGAATAATTTCAAGGCTTATGGCATGCTCAGAATAGTCTGATGGGTTGTCCAGTAGCTCCTGGTAAAACTTTGAAGATTTTTGCTTTATTAAATCAGCGCTGTAATCCCCCTCAGGAATTTTAAGAAGCATTTTGATAAAACTGCTGGATCTCTGGAATTCCGGTTTTTTAAGGTATTTGTAATTGTATTGTTTGAGGGATTCCAGTTTGTTGAGGATCTGATCGTATTGCTCACCGATCAGAAGAAAGAGCATTTGAATGATATTGATCGTAATATTGAAGCCTGTTTTGTCTTTTGAATACACGGTGACTTCATTCATGAAGCGGGTCAATCGGAAATTACGTATGCGCACATCAGGTGAGTTCTCTGGTATGACTTTCTCGGTTTTGATCAGGAAATGTATAAAGGCCTCCTTGAGGTACCAGGGTTCCCGGAAGCTGATATCCAGGTTTTTAAAACTATAATGATTTATAACCATGGCCAATATCTCGTAGGCTTTCTGGTAATCCTGTTTCAGGATCTGAGTATGGAAAATGTAACTGTAGGTGAATTGCCAGCTGGTTGTTCCCACCCGTGGTTTAAATTCAAGGCATTTTATGAAATCGGCAAGTGCATGGTTATAATCCTTAACCAATAGGAAGGCAATGCCTCTGTTTTGGTGGAATTGGTAAACAGGTAGAGGATTTTGAGCTCTCTTCTTATTGAAAAATGACAGAGCATCATTACATATTGGTATTAACACGTTATGTTCATTTTTAATAAGGTGAATCATATACTTTGAATTATGATAATAGAATCTTATGAAATAATATTGGGAGGATTTAATAAATGGTTCAACAGA
>RFSX01000240.1 GCA_009923745.1 Chitinophagia bacterium | reverse complement strand
CTTTGGCTTTACTTTCTGCAAGTCTCTTTTGCTCTTCACGTTCTTCTCTCAAACGCCTCAGTTCTTCAGGTGAAACATAAAAGACTTCTTCATATTTAATGGCAGCTTTAGGGTGTGATAGTGTTCGGATGGTTTCGATTGCATCTAGGCAATCCACTTTGAAAAACTCTCTCTATTTTTAAGTGCATCTGCATTAAGTGGTGTTTTTTTTAAATTCAGAACAAAGTTATCTCTACAATATTTACAAGGAAGAACGTATTATCACCAGTCCGCAATCAGCGCACATTGAAACCACTCAAAATCCATCCGTTTTAAACTTTTGTGCCAATAATTACCTGGGATTATCATCTCACCCGGACGTGATTGAAGCCGCTAAGGCAGCCATAGACAGCCATGGATTCGGGATGTCATCCGTTCGATTCATTTGCGGCACACAGGATATCCACAAGCAACTCGAAAATAAAATTGCTGAATTTGTAGGCTGTGAAGACGCTATTCTTTATGCTGCAGCATTTGATGCCAATGGGGGACTGTTTGAACCTCTTTTAGGAGCAGAAGATGCCATCGTATCAGATCAACTCAATCACGCATCCATTATCGATGGCATTCGACTCTGTAAAGCCCAGCGATACAGATACCTCAACAATGACATGAATGACCTGGAAGCCAAATTACAGGAAGCCAGAAACAATGGTGCACGCAGAATCATGATAGCTACGGATGGCGTTTTCTCCATGGATGGTATCATAGCTCAGGTTGGTAAAATATGTGATCTTGCTGAAAAATATGATGCCCTGGTTATGGTAGATGACTGCCATGCCACAGGATTCGTAGGTAAAAGAGGCCGTGGATCGGCAGAACATTGCAATGCTTTCGGCCGGGTAGATATTATAACAGGAACCTTCGGTAAAGCCCTCGGCGGTGCATCCGGTGGATTTACTGCGGCGTCCAAAGAAATAGTAGATATGTTACGCCAACGATCAAGACCATATCTTTTTTCAAATACCCTGGCCCCGGCTATCGTAGGCGCCTCAATTAAAGTCCTGGATATACTGTCTGCTTCAACAAGCCTCAGGGATAAGCTTGAAAATAATACTGCCTATTTCCGCGATGAAATGACGAAAGCCGGATTTGATATCATACCAGGCACCCACCCTATTGTTCCTGTCATGCTGTATGATGCTAAATTATCACAGGAGTTTTCAAGTCGCCTTCTGGAAGAAGGGATATATGTAATTGGATTTTTCTACCCTGTTGTTCCGAAAGAAAAAGCCAGGATAAGGGTACAGATATCTGCTGGCCATGAGATGGAACATATTC
>RFSX01000239.1 GCA_009923745.1 Chitinophagia bacterium | reverse complement strand
CTATTTCACCGACTGCCGTTGTTATCATTGACAATAGACCTGTTTTCAGTTCGGTAGAAGACTTGCTGAAACTGTCCACCGAAAGCACAAAAAATCTCCTCCGTCAAGAGCTGGAAATTAAGAAACATGAATTACTGGAAAAGTGGCATGGTGTCAGTCTTGAAAAAATATTTATTGAAAACCGGATATACCGCGATATAGAAGAGGCTGAATCTTTTGAACAGGTCATCACCATTATTGACAAAGGCTTGCGAAAATATGTGATTACGCCAAATGAAAAGGCCAAAAAATCAGATACGCGAATTAAACTTAACAGAGAGATTTCGGAAGATGACATCATAAGACTCACCGAAATCAAAATCAAGAAAATATCCAAATACAACAAGTTCAAAACCGATGAGCAACTCAAAGCCATAGAAGAAGAACTGGACCAGGTAAACTACGACCTTAAACATCTGACACCCTTTGCCATAAAGTATTTTCAGAACCTGCTGGATAAATACGGTAAAGGAAAGGAAAGAAGAACAGAAATTACAGAGTTTGATACCATCAAAGTCAAACGGGTAGCAGCCAAAAACGCTAAACTCTATGTCAACCGCAAAGAAGGCTTTATAGGTTCAGGCCTGAAAAAGGATGAATACATATGTGACTGTTCGGACATAGATGATATCATTGCTTTTACAGGAGCAGGCATAATGAAGGTTGTCCGGGTTGACGACAAGGTATTTATTGGGAAGAATATTCTGCATACTGATGTTTGGAAAAAAGCAGATGAACGAACTACCTACAACATGATATACCTTGATGCCAAAACCGGGAGGGCCATGGCAAAGCGATTCAATGTCACCTCGATTACACGTGACAAGGATTACGATTTGACAACAGCTCAAAAAGGCAATAAGGTCCTGTATTTTGCCGCTCACAAAAACGGGGAGGCTGAAACAATACAGATACAATTAACACAAGCCTGTAAGGCCAAGAAAAAGATTTTTGAATTTGACTTTGCCGAGATTGATATTAAAGGCCGTGGGTCAAAAGGAAATATTGTCACGAAATATCCTGTAAGGAAAATTACCCAGTTAGAGCTAGGCCAATCCTCCCTGGGCGCCATTAAAATATGGATAGATGAGGTAAGTGGACGCATCAACAAAGAAGAACGTGGAAAATACCTTGGGGCATTTGATACCGGTGATCAGATTATTGCCCTGTATAAAAACGGAAATTACGAAGTTACCGAACTGGATTTCAATAAGAAATTTGAAGCTTCCTCACTGATTGATATCGGAAAGCTGTCTGACGATACCGTTGTATCATGCATCT
>RFSX01000238.1 GCA_009923745.1 Chitinophagia bacterium | reverse complement strand
AGATGGCACAGCAAATTGGGGCGTCCCCATAAAAACTATTCTCATATACGCTTTAATGTTTAATGCTTGATATAAAGATACGAAAGGAACCGCCTAAAAGTTCAAGCTTAGGGCAATGCCCCCGTAAGCGCCAGCTGGAGACAGTTTTAAACTCAGGTCGTCGCTCACATCGAATTCGATAAGGTGTCTGTCTATGAAGGCCTCGGCTGCAGCCAGGATATGTATCCCGATAACTCCCAGCCAGCTATAGTCTTTGTTTTGACGTGCGTTATCGCGTATGCGTTTGATAGATGCCGGATCATATACTGCTGTTACATCAGGGTTGTTTGTTCCGTTTAAAAGTTGGAATTTCCACTCTTCATCCCACTTCCTGAATGCATGGATATTCTGATTCAACAAATAGATCGCAGCTGCTTCTGCGGCAAGTGCTAAGGGAACTTTCCAATAGCGTCTGTTATAAAACTGTCCTGCCCCAGGCAATATAAGGGAGTATAGGGCCGCCTTACCAGGGTTGCCCTTGAAAGCATCAAATATTCCATAGGCATCGTCAGTAGTCTGATTCTGTGAAAGGCTGTCATCTGCTTGTCCGACAAGTAAAGTGGATAAGAAGAGGTAAAATCCGATTAAGAACAGTCGATGCATCATAATAATTAGTCGTCGATCTGATCAACGATATTATTGAACTGGTCATCCGAGTTGAAATGAATAACAATTTTTCCTTTGCCCCTGGCGGTTCTGTTGATTTCAACCTTACTGCCAAGCACATAGCTTAAGCGGTCTTTGATTTTTTTTACTTCAGGATGTTCGACCGTCGCAGGTGCTTTTTTGATAGTTTGAGACGGGTTCTTCATATCGCGAACCAAAGCTTCCGTTTGCCGGACCGAGAGGCCATCCTTTACCAGCTTTTTATACACAAACAACTGCTGTGAAGGATCTTCCAGACCGATCAGGGCTCGTGCATGACCCATACTTAACTTTTTTGATTTTAGGGCAGACTGAATATCGGGAGGCAGCTTAAGAAGGCGAACGTAATTGCTTACGGTGCTGCGTTCCTTGCCAACACGTTTTGCAAGTTCATCATGCTGAAGATCGCATTCTTCAATAAGTCTCTGGTAGGAAATAGCGATTTCCAATGGGTTCAGGTCGCTTCTTTGTATGTTTTCTACTAGAGCCATTTCAAGCATGCCCTGGTCATCGGCAATACGGATATAGGCCGGAATGGTTTTAAGACCAGCCAGTTTGCTTGCCCGCCATCGTCGTTCTCCTGAAATGATCTGGTAACGCGATTCGGATATTGACCTGACTGTTATGGCTTGTATAA
>RFSX01000237.1 GCA_009923745.1 Chitinophagia bacterium | reverse complement strand
TGCGGCCTCCTGTCACCAAGTCTGGGCACGGTGACTTATGTGATGCATGAGAAGCATATTGATCGAGATGATATTTATAAATACATTTCGATAAGTGCAGCATACAGCGAATTGGACGAAGAGTTAAGTCCCAGGGAATTATTCACCCATTACAGTAATTTCAAATCATTCAGGATAGACAGTCTTGAAAAGTTCCTCGAGTTGGCGCAGTTGGAAGATGCGCGTGACAAGCCAGTCGTTTATTTTTCATCGGGTATGAAACAAAGGTTAAGTCTCGCTTTGGCTTTGACTATGGACAGCCCTCTTTTGTTTCTCGATGAGCCCAGCTCTTTCCTCGATGATACCCGAAAATCATGGTTCTACGAGCTTTTCCACGCATACGTTGAAGGCAAAACGGTATTCTTGGCTTCAAATGACAAGGCCGATTTGGACTTATGCGATACCTCAATCCTGCTTATGGGTTCCTGATTTCATCCCTCAGCTTGACAAGCCCGTTTTTGATATCATTCAATTCCATTCTGATCCGGGAGAGGTGTTCATTATTTGCTCTACCAGGTTCGACAGGTTTTTTTAATGCTTTTTTTGCGCCTTCAAGAGTGTAGCCCTTATTTCGGACAAGTTCGTAAATTCTGTCGATCAATAAGATGTCTTCTTTTTTGTACCGTCGAATCCCGGACTTGCTCTTAAGGGGTTTGAGCTGTTTGAATTCTGACTCCCAATATCTTATCAGGGAGGTAGCCACATCAAACATTTCAGCCACTTCACCGATTTTGTAATATCGCTTGGTGATATTTTGAGGGTTAATCACATGGGGAATTTAATATTTTTTCAAAACATTTTTTCAGTTCTTTTTGGTCGGCCAGGCTAGGCCCATTTTTACAGCATGATGTACATGGGTTTGATTGGGCCTTGGCAAAGTGCCCGACAAAGCCATGCTTATTTCATAATCACGGCTGTTAGCATCGCCGCCAAACTGCTGTAATTCAGCACCGAGAGCCTTGGTCATTGTATTCAACTGGACATGGACCTCGAGCCCTATGTTAGGGACAAATTCTGTCATTGAATCAAAAGCTTATAAACGAAATCATGGCAATTAAAAACAGAATGAAGAACATGGAAGTCCAGTAAAAGAACCCAAGCATCATTAACTTAAACAGTGTGTTGATGATTTTTTCACCATAATACTTTTGTAGTGATGTCAGCAGATAAACAATTCCTGAAGTATGAATCCATAGTACGATCATTTCGAAGTTATCCCACTTCATCAAAAACGTAGTGACAGCTTGCGATATACGGTCTCAAGACCGCATTGAGGACAATACCTGTCTGACTCGGATAAATGGTGCCCG
>RFSX01000236.1 GCA_009923745.1 Chitinophagia bacterium | reverse complement strand
TGGTAGCAGTAACATTGCTCCAGATATTTTACACCTTTCCAACAAGGAAAGTAGAACAGGACGCCAATCGTTATGCAAAAGAATTTGTCGACAATAACCCCGGGCTTGATGCCTATGAAGCTGAAAAGCGAGCCCGATTTCAATACCTGGACTCAGTCGGTACTGAGGATATTCTGAATGTGCCTCTTCTTGGTTCATTTACTTATGAAGAGCTAAAATCTAAGCAGCTTAACCTGGGTCTTGACCTGAAAGGCGGTATGAGTGCTGTTCTTCAGGTGGATCTTAAGGATTTGCTTATCCGATTAAGCGGTGATAATAAGGATCCAAACTTTTTGGCGGCACTGGATGCTGCTGAAAAAGCACAGGAAAATTCTCAAAGGGATTTCATCTTCCTGTTTGGTCAGGAATACGAAAATATGGAAGGCGCCAGGCCTTTATCAAGGATTTTCAGAAGAGACGCGAGCCTGGGTGACAAAATCAATATCGAAACCAGCAATGGTGAAGTTATCCGTCTGCTCAGGGAAAAGGCGACGGAGACGGTTGATCTTACGTTTAAAAGGCTAAAGCAAAGAATTGACAAGCTGGGTGTAACGCAACCCAATGTAACGCTTGACCCACAAAGGGACCTTATCCTTGTAGAGATGCCGGGCATCGAAAACCCTGAGAGAGCGAGAAACTTTCTTCAGGCCAGCGCAGCTCTAGAGTTTTGGGATACCTACAGAAATACGGATCCAGGTGTAGCCGGAGCATTCCAGGCAGCTGATGAAAGACTCAGGCAGGCATCTAGTGAAGACCTTGTTGATCAGCCGATTGAATACGATACAATTTACACACCGGTACTTGATGAAAATGGAAACGAGACCGGTGAGCAAAATATGGAGATCGTTGAAAGAGCGAATACAGGTGTTTCACAGGACGGTCCTCTTTTGAAGTTGCTGACATTGAATGACGGCAGAGGGGGAGAGTTGACATGGAGTGCAACAGTTATGGGATTTGCTGATAAAAACAAGATGAATGCTATTGATGAGATGTTGAATCGCAACAATATCAGGTCTTTGTTTCCATCTGATTCAAAGTTCATGTGGTCAAGAAAACCCTTTACAACTGTTGATGGTGAAGAGACCAGAAAATACATGCTTTATCTTCTGAAAACACCTCCTAACAAAAAGCCAGTCCTTGAAGGTGATGTCATTACAAGGGCTGATCACGCACCGAACCCTGTCACAGGCGAAATGGCGGTTAACCTTTCTATGAATAATAAGGGAGCCAAGATATGGGGAGAAATGACGACCCGCGCAGCCAACAACGGTAACAGGGAAGTTGCTATTTGTATTGACAACGAGGTCATCT
>RFSX01000235.1 GCA_009923745.1 Chitinophagia bacterium | reverse complement strand
AATCAATACTCGTTCTCAAAAAATTGATGTATTCTCCACCGATTGACTTTTTTGCGAGGAATGAGTATTGCCTAATCGCAAAGAGAAGAGGCCGATGGGTCGAGGCTTTGCAGCGTTTTAAAGACTTTTCCAGCATATATCCTGAGAATTTTGATATCAAGTCTGAGATTGTGAATATTCTGATCAAACTATATGAATATACAGAAGCTTATGATTTTTTAAAATCAGAGATAAAGCACAATCCTCAGAACCAGAAAGCCTGGAAAAGTATTATAGATTGTTTTTACCTGAATCAAAATTACTTTGAGGCTCTTGAGTTTATTGAAAAATACAATTCAAGATTTGGTGAGGATGAGAAGCTTTTTTACTATAAATCTGCGTGCTTAAGAGAAGTCGGGCGATATGATGCCAGCAAAGAAGTATTAGAAAGAGGACTCAATCTATTTCCAGAATCATTTGATCTAAAAATGTCCTATGCTCATTTGTACAGGCGACTGAGTTCTGAATTCTTTTTTGAAAAAGATGACTACAACAGAAAGGCACTCGAAATTCATAAGTCAGCCAAGCCATTATACGCCTACCAGCAAAGGGTTCTTAATACGGAGATCATCAATGATCTTGTCCACCTGAATCAATACAGTGAGGCACTCAGAATGATAGAAAACCTGCTGGAAGAAAAGCCAGACCATATTGAGCTGTATCATCAGAATGTCAGGGTTCTTTCCAAAATGGGTAACCACTCTGAATCCTACGCATTGATTAAGCAACTTCCGGAGGAGTTAAGAGAAGATATTCAGCTGAAAATTCTCGAAGCAAATGAGCTTTTGGCATTGGATATGTGGGAAGAATGCAACAAACTACTCGAGGAGATTTTGGATGAAGAAAATATGCCGGATGCCTTGATTACTCAGATTAAGCTGTACTTGAGGCAAGGTGCACATGGAAAAGCCAAGAATTCTTTCAAGACATTGTTTGAATTGTCTCCTCACCATGCTTTTATCTATAATGACCTTATAGATTTTGCATTGACAAACCAGGATATGTATCCCGACTTTTATGAGAAACTGGGAATCAAACATACTATTGGCAGTAATGATCTTTTACAGCTGCATGCCAATGAACTTGTGGAGACTGACGGGATGCTTGTCATGTCCTTTAAAAAGAATGTAACCGTAAGTCATATTGTTCTAACAAAAGGTCAATCCTTTATCGAACAAATCAATATATCGAGGAATGGAACAGACTTTATTAAACTTCAAACGATTCCTCATAAATCCAGTTTGTCAGGACAGGATATTATAATCGAGGGTGTTTTTGATGTAAAGAGTATTAAGCTTCCACTGGACAAAC
>RFSX01000234.1 GCA_009923745.1 Chitinophagia bacterium | reverse complement strand
GATAAAGAACGTGATGCAAGGAAACCAAGAAGAAAAGCAGATGCATTATGAGCAAGAACCAGTAAGAATACCATTCCAATATACTTCATGAAATAATTACCATTGGCTGCAAGAGCAAACAGAACTATAAGCAAAAATGCCAGCATGGATAGATTTCTGAATGGACCCTTTATTTTCTGCGCTATTCTTGGATAATAGTGACTAAAACTCTTCCCCAAAACAATGGGTATCACAATGATCAGCATGATCGTACTTACAATTTTGAGCCAATCCAATTCCACTACGACCATAATTTCTCTTGTTGGCGCATAGGCCATTCCGTACAAATTGAGATTAAACGGGGTAAAGAACAGAGCTCCTAAACTTGTTATGACTGTCATCACAATGGATAATTCAACATTCGCACCTGCCAGCGAACTCATGAAGTTGGATATATTGCCACCTGGGCAGGAAGCCACCATTATCATTCCTAATGCCATACTGGGCAAAGGCTTGAATAATAAAATAAGACCAAATGTCAAAAGTGGTAATAAAACAAGTTGACACATTAATCCTATAGAAAGGCTGAAAGGTTTTGACAGTACCTTTTGAAATGATGAAAACTTCAAATCCAGGGATATGCCAAACATGATGAATGCAAGCACAACATTCAGAATAAAAAGTGAGTCTTCGCTGAAGTTTAATACAATATCATCAATGTTCTCCATCAAATTTCCTGTATGGTGTTATAGTACACTTTTTCAGTTATGTCGGTCCAGGATTTTAACTGATCTTTAAACGAGTAGTAACTATCCGCTACTTTCCTTGCCAGCTCATCCTTCTCTACCAGTTCTGCTATCGCTTCAATCGTATACGATTTAAGTTCTCTGAGCACCTCCATAGGAAAGGTTCTAATTTCTGTCGATCCGTCAGCAATCTTTTGCAAGTATTCTGCATTCTTCACATCAAGTTCGGATAACATCCAGGCCTGCACCCTGGCCGCTCCGGCTTCGACAATAGCCTGCAAATCAGAAGGCAATTTTTCAAAAGCCTTTATATTTACGAAGTATTCCAACTGAGTGCCGGGCTCGTGCCATCCCGGGGTATAATAATATTTAGCCACTTTGGGGAAACCCATTTTATAATCGTGAAAAGGTCCAACCCATTCTGTGGCATCGATAACTCCCCGCTCCAAATTCGTATAAATTTCGCCACCCGGAACATTCATCGCAGCTCCACCCGCTTTTTCAAGTGCTTTGGCACCAATACCGGGAATACGCATTTTAAGACCTCTCAAATCACTGACACTGTCAATGGTTTTATTGAACCAGCCTCCCATTTGCACGCCTGTATTTCCGGATACAAATGGAA
>RFSX01000233.1 GCA_009923745.1 Chitinophagia bacterium | reverse complement strand
GCTCTAACTTTTATAGGCGTATTTTTTCTCTTTATTAAATTAAACATTAGGGATTTACCTGAACATTATTATTATGTATCACCACAGTATCTGACCCCGCATAAAAGGTGAGGAATCCTATACAGGTAATATTCCAATCCGGCCCTGTTTGTTCTGACCACGAAGGAACATTTATAGAGACATGTCTAGCTAAATACTCTGTTTCATTGTTTTCAAAAACACGCCATACATGATCTATGGTGCCTCTTCCTGGCTGTCCCCTGCTCTTATTAAATCGAATATGATATTTATTCATCAGATTTTCTTTCATCAGGGGCAATAGGCCATGTGACTTTTTCGGGGTAGCCTTTTTGCTTTTTAATGTCTCTAAGCTCCTTTCTATATTCAATCCATTCTTGTTTTTCTGAAATCGTCATAGGGACATCAGACAGCATTGCCCAGTCACTTTTAGCGAGATATCTTTTAATACGATCATCTAGTTGATCTTTTTCTGTAGGGGGAGGGGGAGGATCGGGAACCTCAATGTCTGTTTCTATCCAGGCCAAATTGGGAAGATTTACCCAGGATAAATCTGAAAGCCTATCTTTAACTCCGTGCATGCCAAAAATAGGACCCCATTGATCCGGTAACAAAACCGGATCATTCAATGGGGTTTTGGTATGTCTGTCTATTAACTGCCAGAGTTTTCTGGGCATGTTCTTTCTACTTTCTCGTCTTCATCAAATATGGAAAACATCTTTTTTATAAAAGGGAAGTCATTTGGGGTTATTACTGAATAATAATATGTCCCATCATCCGCTCTAATTCCTACCTCATAACAGCCATTAAAATGAGTGCCTACGGTTAAACTACGTGCTCTAGTGAGATTGGATTTAATCGCATTGAACCCAAACTTTTTTTCAAGCTCTAAAAGTTCAGCGGGTCTTTCCTGTTGTGATTCTTTGTTTTCTTCCATATTAAAAAGGACACCATGAAATAGTTACACTTCCACCGGGAGGAACTGTTACAGGATAACTTCCTCCAGCACCTAAAGGCTGACAACAGTAGCTAGTTGGAGTTCCTGCGGAGCCTGAGTTTCCTGCGGTGCCTGCGGTGCCTTGACCACCTTTTCCGCCAGTGCCGCCATTTCCACCGCCAAAAGTATTAAAGTTTCCAGCTCCGCCGCCACCACCATTGCCTCCATCACCAGGACAGGTATATGAGTTACTTGCAGGCGTTCCTGCGGCACCTGTGCCTCCGCTACCACCTAAATACCAACATCTTCCCATCCAAGTACCACAATAGTAATCTCGGAAACCACCAGAGAAGCCGCCACCACCGCCACCGCCGCCATTTCCTGCGGTGCCTCCTG
>RFSX01000232.1 GCA_009923745.1 Chitinophagia bacterium | reverse complement strand
CATATGCCAATAGATAGAGCCTAGGCCTTCATACCCATAAAAGGTTCCGGAACGTCCAGTGAAGGCTTTATGATTGAACACAGCTTCAAAGACATCATCCATCAGTTCAGCTTCAATTTCAGCCAGGCTTTCATATTTTGAACCTTTCAGCTTATTGAGAGCTGCCCGTAAATCTCCTAGATTCCTAAAGTTACCATTGAAATGAATCTGACCAAACACATCCTTTTCCACTATACTTCTATCGCCGTCTTCAACAAGAGCAGATATCAGCTTTGAATTATTTGACAGTTCTTCCGGTATAATATTTTTCTCCAGAAAGCCTGGCAATTCTTTTCGTGGATACAGCAGATAACTGTATTGATCCTCTCTAAACAAGGCACTCGACTTCTGAGCGTCCAACAAAGAAAGTACTTCTTCTGATGACAAAACTCCAGAGCTTAGTACAGCTACCTGGCCTTCCAGCATTTCGCTGAGATACGATATATTAAGCTTGTTCTTTTCAAAAGCCAATAGATTATAAGCATGATACAGACCATCCTGCCGCTTATTCTCAGCTATAGTGTGATCAATATATTTCAGGCCCAATTCAAAAAATCTCCTTAAGCCATCCATCGATACCGTTCTCTTCTTACCCCAGAAAGATTTGGCATATATGTGTTGCCTGTAATCCGAGGCAGCCTCTCCCAACTGATCCAGTATTGCCCTTCGCGATTCATCCGATAATTGGGCAGACAACACATCTTGGTTTTCCTCAAGAACCTTTCTCAATTGCTTGTAGAAATCCATCAGTTCATTAGACAAACTGATATGTTCTATGTCTGTACCTTTCAAAAGATCGTCGAAGAAGCTGAAAAAGCGTCTCATATAGTAGAGCGTGACCATGGATACGCCATTACCCACAAGTGCATTATTGGCATCATTCCATTCCGGACGCTGTGTATTCATCCATATCCCGGCACCGGGAACAAAATTTGACATTTTCGCCAATACTGATGCCAGAATCTTTTCAATAAAGTTAACTCTGTGGATATCACCCTCTTCATTTTGCAAAAGGGCTCCATCTGCTCCCATTTTGCCAACAGATTCACGAATAGCCAAATCTTGATCGTGATCAAAAAGAATGGTATCCTTTGGATTTAAAACTATCTCTTCATATGGCTTTATCTTATAAGGCACATTAGCATATACAAACTGATCCTCCTGGAAATACCTGTACAACTTGCCCGGTTGATGTTTTTCCGAAAATTCCAGAAATTTCAACATATATATGATCTGGTGATCTCCCCAATAGCCAATGTAAGACCAAGGATCATCCGGCTCAATAACTTCCCAATCAAATCCTCCCTTTGTG
>RFSX01000231.1 GCA_009923745.1 Chitinophagia bacterium | reverse complement strand
GATGTCCTGACCTCGAGATATCGAGAACTCTTTTAATCTATTCTAGAGCAGTTTGTTAGCTAAATCTGCTAACTCAGACCTTTCTCCTTTTTCAAGCTTTATATGTGCAAAGAGATCGTTTCCTTTTAACTTGTCGATGATATATGATAAACCATTGCTGTTTTCGTCAAGGTATGGCGTATCAATCTGGTGTATGTCTCCGGTAAAGACAATTTTTGTGCCTTCGCCTGCACGAGTAATTATAGTCTTTATCTCGTGGGGAGTCAGGTTTTGAGCTTCATCAACTATAAACATGACGTTAGTAAGGCTTCGGCCACGAATAAAATTGAGCGCGGTAATGGAAAGATCACCACTTTGCTGTAACTCATCGATCCACTTTTTCTTTCGTGCGTTTTCCTTGTATTGCGACTTTATAACCTTGAGATTATCCCACAAGGCTTGCATGTAAGGGGATATCTTTTCTTCAGCATTACCTGGCAGAAAACCGATCTCCCTGTTGCTCAATGGAACAATCGGCCTGGACAATATAATCTGGTCGTACAGGTTTTTCTGTTCAAGTGCTGCAGCCAAGGCCAAGAGTGTTTTACCTGTTCCGGCAAGCCCCTGGAGCGCAATCAGTTTTATTTCGGGATTCAACAAGGCGTTTATCGCAAAGGTTTGTTCAGCATTCTTGGGGTTTATGCCATAAGCGTATTGCTTCTCAACAAGCTCGATTTCCTCAGATTTTCCATTATATCTTGCCAAAGCGGATTGTGAGCAATTATTCAAGATATAATAGCCATTAGCCACCTTGGTATCTTTCAGGATGCCTTCTTCGTCGATGCGCTTATTGGAATACAGTTTTTTAATAATCTCGCCATCAAGATTATCCAGTGAGGCGTTATAGGTCTCACTTATTTCCTGGGCATCCTGAACCTTCCCAGTCATATAGTCTTCAGAGGCAAGGCCTATAGCTTTTGCCTTAATCCTCAGATTAATATCCTTTGTGACAAGGATGACTTTTTTCTTTTTGGATGACCTCTGCAGCGAGAGGGCAATGTTAATTATTTTATGGTCTGTTTTACCTGTACCATATATCTTCTCGGCATCTACGCCATTTAAATTAAGGTTCATGGCAATTTTTAATCGCCCTTTGCCTTTTCCAAGTTTAATCCACTCATCAAGACCTTTACCTTCTGATAGTTTGTCCAGATAGCGGATAACATTCCGGGCTTCAAAGTTTGTCGTTTGGTTTCCGATCTTGAAATTATCAAGCTCCTCCAATACCATAATAGGGATAACAACATCATTATCTTCAAAATTACTTATAGCATTGTGGTCGAAGAGGAGAACGGATGTGTCAAGCACAAAAAGTTTTGGCATATAGAA
>RFSX01000024.1 GCA_009923745.1 Chitinophagia bacterium | reverse complement strand
GGCTCAGCTTGATCTTGCACAGCAAGTGGGAGAAAAAGCGACTGTTAAAAGACAACTTGTTGTTGAGCAGATCGATGAAGATCTATACAATGAAGTTAAAGCATTTGCCAGAGATAGGATCCTTGAAGTTTCAGGTGCTGCCCTTGATAAAGGTGCTCGGAAGGATGGTTTTAAAGCCATCGCAGATGCCCTTGCTGAAAAAATGCTTGAGGATAAAGGCGAAGAGTATATTGAAGAGAACGGAGGCAAGATTTCAAGCTACTTTGATAAAATCAAGAAAGAGACCATCAGGCAAATGGTACTCACCGAGAAAAAGCGATTGGATGGTCGCCAATTCGATGAGGTAAGGCCTATATGGACTGAAGTAGCGTATCTGCCTGCCGCTCACGGATCAGCAATTTTCAATAGAGGAGAAACTCAATCATTAACTTCTTTGACGCTTGGAACCAAGCTGGATCAGCAAATGATTGATAATGCACTGGACAACCATTATTCCAAGTTCATTTTGCACTATAATTTCCCGGCGCTGTCTGTGGGTGAGATCAAGCCAATGAGAGGACCTGGACGAAGAGAGGTTGGTCACGCGAATTTGGCTGCCCGTTCTTTGAAGCAAGTGCTTCCTGATGATCTTCCATATACGCTAAGACTGGTTTCGGATATCCTGGAATCCAACGGATCGTCATCAATGGCGACGGTTTGTGCCGGATCTCTGGCATTGATGGATGCCGGAATTAGAATTAAATCGGCAGTGAGCGGTATTGCTATGGGTATGATTGCGGAAGACGGTGAAGTAGCTGTTCTTTCAGACATACTAGGCGATGAAGATGCTTTGGGTGATATGGACTTTAAAGTCACAGGAACAGAAAATGGTATCTGCGCTTGCCAGATGGATATAAAAATTGATGGCCTGCCGTATGAAACACTTGAGAAAGCACTTCACCAGGCAAAAGAAGGTCGTATTCATATCCTGAATGAAATGGCTAAGACTATTTCAAAGGCTAATGATGACCTTAAGCCTCATGCGCCAAGAATTGAAGAAATAATGATAGACAAATCTTACATTGGTGCTGTCATAGGACCAGGTGGAAAAGTGATTCAGGATCTTCAGGCAAGAACGAATACAGTCATTAACATAGAAGAGGTAGGCGATAAAGGTGTTGTCTCAATAGCTTCAAGTGATGGTGAATCATTGAGGAAGGCAAAAGCAGCCATCGAAGAAATAGCGTTTGAACCACAGGTGGGAGATGTGTATGATGCTACTGTTGCATCTGTACAAACCTACGGCGTATTCGTTGATTTCAGAGGAAAGAGCGGTTTGCTTCACGTTTCTGAAATATCGCACTCACGCATTAATGATGTCTCTGAATACTTCAAGGTAGGAGACCCTGTAAAGGTCAAGCTGGTAGGTATCGATCCCAAGTCCGGCAAAATGAGACTATCAAGAAAAGTTCTGATTCCTAATCCTAAGGAACAGAAGTCAGAGTAAAAAAGGATATTAAGATTAGGGGTAAAATGATGATTTGTTTTGTCATTTTATCCCTATTTTTATGTCCAAGCCCATCTGAGTTAATTCCAATATAGCTGTTTCTAGCCCCTCCTTGGTCGATAATTTTACCAAATTTCAAAAGTTCTTGAACTTATTTGGATAGATACTTGTAAGTATAATATCGGTTTAGTGCTTTTTTATGAGAAAGTCAATAGCTGAATAATTAATTTTTAAATTTTCAATGAGACAATTAAAGATTACCAATAAAATCACGAGTCGTGAAAGCCTTGCGCTTGACAAATATCTTAATGATATTTCCAAGATCGAGATGCTTACACCTGAAGAGGAAGCTTCCTTGGCAAAGCGTATTCGCCAAGGCGACAAGGAAGCGCTGGAGCGCCTTACCCAGGCGAACCTTAGATTCGTGGTATCTGTATCCAAGCAATATCAAAATCAGGGCCTGGCCCTCAGTGATCTCATTAATGAAGGTAACATGGGCCTTATGAAAGCAGCCAAGAGGTTTGATGAAACGCGAGGTTTCAAATTTATTTCCTATGCTGTGTGGTGGATTCGGCAATCCATACTTCAAGCCATCGTAGAGAATGCCAGGATGGTGCGTTTACCACTGAATAAAGTAAGTTCTTACTCGAAGGTAAATGAGGCTTACGTTTCTTTTGTACAGGAATTCGAGAGAAACCCGACCCATGAAGAGCTGGCCGATTTATTGGATATGAAAATATCCGATATCGCCAATGTGCTTCAGGGGGGTGGAAGACATCTGTCCATGGATGCCCCTGTTGGTGGCGAAGAAGGCGAAGCGACGATGCTGGATCTTTTCGCTTCAGACGAACAGATTTCACCTGATCTGGGTCTTATGGAAGAATCATTGAAGGAAGAAGTCAAATACGGATTGTCACTGCTTTCATCCAGAGAGATAGAAGTTCTTTCGGCCTATTACGGTTTGAATGGTCACAAATCACTGACATTGGAAGAGATAGGAGAGCTCTACGGACTTACACGTGAGCGTGTACGTCAGATAAAAGAACGTGCCTTGAGAAGATTGAGGAAATCGGTTAACAAGAATGCCCTTAAGTCTTACCTAGGTTAAGATTCGTATAAAAAAATCGATATTCATCAATTATTAGAAATAATATAGCCTGAAAGTTCAACAACTTTCGGGCTTTTTAATTTATAGAATAAAAGTTATAATATCAGGTCTCCAGCAATCATAATGCTTGCAGGACTAAGCTTGGCTGTCGTCCTTTTCATCATCTACCAGTTGTTCTCATTTACGATGGGCACCCGCTCAGTACGTCGTATGAAAGAACGAGATCTGAGAGAGCTTAAAAGGCTGATAGCTCAATTCATGGAAGCTCTGATTCCTTTCAGCCAGGAGGAGTTTAGAATACTTTCAGCCCGGGTGAGTTTCAAGGAATCAAGAAGGTCAGGGGGTATTTTTATGAGCGGAATTCTGTCAAGTATATACCAGGAAGCTCTGATTGCATTTGCCGCAGTAGAGCGTGATAACAGACCCGGCATACTCATGATGGCAAATACTGATTCAGATAATTTCAAATTTGAATCTACAGATGATAAAACGGAAATATGGTGCAATGATGATAAATTAGGGGAGATTGATAGCGAGGGATTTTTCAGGGACAATGAAGGACAGTTGCTGGTGAGGCTGGCCGAAGATAGTACCCGAGAGTTTTATACCATGTACCTGAGAGAAGAGGAAGTTGCACATCTGAGAGTCTATTCATGGGATAAAGTAAATGAAAGTGACAGAGTATTTTCATTCTTCCATGAGTTCAGCGCTTCGTATGACAAAAGCTTTATAGCTTATATACTATATTATATGCTTGTCAGGAAGGAAGCATCTGTTTAATTTAGTTGATAACAAAAGGAAAATTTAATATGAGAAGCTTTATTGTTGTATTTATAATTATCCTGTTAAGTGTTCCCGGTTTTCAAGCTCAAAACCCACCCGCAGCACCTAAGAAGGATAAGCAAGATCAATATGAGTCGTTTGATATCATGATGAAACGCATGTCTGAACAATTGCGTATTGCCTTTGACAGTGTTGATTTCGAAAAACTGTTTTCAGAAGCCTTTGGCAGCCTTGAGTTGATGATAGATACAAGCATGATGAAGAATATGTTTGGTGAGAATTTTAACTTGTACTTCGAAGACATGGGACCTTCATTGGATGGCGAGTCATTTGAGTCACTGATGGAAGAGGCCATGGGCATGCTTAAGTCTATGGATGAATCTGAAATTCAATCTCTTATGGATCAGATCGATTTATCTCAGCTTGAGTTCTTTTTTGATGGTATGAAAATGAATGAGCTGGATAGTATTCTCAGAGGAATGGATATAAAATTACCGGAAAACTATATCGACAGTATCAGGCACTCCCAGGAACAGAAGGACAAAAAGAAAAAACTAAAGCGCATTTAATTTGTTGATTCTCCAATCTTTAGTTTCTTCAACATCAAATTATTCAATATATGTCTGTTCTGGACCAAGTCAGGATCATCATTTATCGGGTCAATGCTAAAGGACTTGAAATTCTGCTCATGAACGAAGATCTTGAAAACGATCCCGATATATGGGGTATCCCACAGTATCAGCTGGCCGGTATGGCAGATAATATGATATGGTTGGAGGATTCCATGGATGGATCTGGTAATTCTTTTCGTTCAGTGGCTATAGAAGCGGATTGGCATGACATACCTTCTGTAAGGGGTATTATAAAGCATGATGTCAAAAAGGTGAAGTCCAGGATTAAAGAGATTCTGCCGCAATTTGAGAAAGGAAGCTATTTCACTATCAAAGATGCCTTTAAAGAGGTACTCCCGGAAGAGTATAAAGCCCTCAAAGAACTCAAGGATATTATTCTGGATAAAAACATATCCAACTTCTAGAACAAGATGTAGTTTACTTTCTGTAGTGTGTCTGTCCGGATGGGTCTGGATTACCAGCTCATGTCTTCTTCGCTGTCAGGCCCGGATTCTGTGGTGGCATCCGATTCCGGCGCTTCTGCTTCCTCGGACGGGTACTCCGCATTTTCTCCTTCAGCCGCTATTTTTTCTTCCCATTCTTTCTGTCTGCGTTCATACAGTTCATAATCGAAATCAGGCATCAGATCATTTTTAACATGATCAACAGCTTCGCCGAGGCTGCTTAGAAAACGATTGAAGTCTTCTTTGTAAAGGAATATTTTGTGCCTTTCATAACCATTACCTTCAAAGCGTTTTGTGCTTTCAGTAATCGTAATGTAATAGTCATCGCCCTTGGTCTGCCTTACATCGAAAAAATAAGTTCTTCTTTTTCCGGCTCTTACCTTGTTGGAATATACACTCTCGAACTTTTTATCGTTTTCCACTTTGTTATTGTTTAAGTAGTAAAAATAGTTTTTTTCCTCAAATATCAAAGTAATTGAAAAACTGTCTGCATTTTAAAATCGTGCAGATGTTATGCGAAGCGCAGAAGCAGAAGTTTAATCCTGTCCGGTTTCGTATTGGTTCTTAAGAATCTGGCTGTAGAATCCGTCAAGAGCTTGCAATGTTTCGTGGGTACCTTCTTCAACGAGCTCCCCATGTTCAATAACAATAATCTTGTCAAATTCAATGAGATTTGAAATTCTGTGTGTGATTATGATCGAAGATTTGTCACTGAGGCTTTCATCCAGGTATTTTAGAATCTTGTATTCTGTATTGGCATCCAGGGCAGACAGACAGTCATCAAGGACGATAATATCTGGATTTTTGATTAGTGCCCGGGCAATGGAAACGCGTTGTTTCTGTCCTCCGGATAATGTAACACCCCTTTCACCGACCATGGTGTCAAACTGCCGCGGCAGGTCCATGATATCATTTTTAATAGCCGCTTTTTCTGCACATTCTTCAAGCTCTGCTTCAGTCGCATCCGTTTTGCCAAAGGCAATATTATTTCTGATGCTCTCTGAAAAGAGAAACACATCCTGAGGCACATATCCTATTTTATCTCGAAGATTGTATATGTCCAACTCACGAATATCTTTACCATCCACTAGTATCTGTCCTTCACTGACATCATAAAAGCGAAGTAATAAATCGGCGATGGTACTTTTGCCTGAAGCCGTTCTTCCAAGAATAGCCAGCTTTTCACCGCGCTTCACTTTAAATGAGAAATTGTTCAAAGCACGTACGCCGGTGTCGGGATATACGAAACTTACATTTCGGAATTCGATTTCACCCTTTAAGTCAACAGATTCTTTAACAGGATTAGTAATTTCAGGACTGACCCGTAGCATTTCATTGATCCTTTTTTGGGATGCTTCAGCTTGTTGAATAATAGATGCAATCCAACCCACCGAAGTGATTGGCCATGTCAGCATATTTATATAGATCACAAACTCAGCTATGTTGCCGGTAGTAATTTCTCCTTTGGCTACCAGTACACCTCCAATATATATCGTCAATAAAGTACTTAAGCTAACCAACAAGATCATCAGCGGATGAAAGAGGGCATTAACTCTCGCAAGATCCAGTGACTTGTTTTTGAAATCCTCGCTTTGATAGTCAAAATAATGCTGAAACTTATTTTCTTTCACGTAGGACTTTATAACACGGATTCCTGAATAGACTTCCTGCGATATCGAGCTAAGCTTAGAGATTTGCTTTTGGATAAGATCACTTCGTTTATTAATGATGCTGCTTACATAATAGATCGACAAGGATAAGAAGGGGAGTGGCAGCAATGAGTAAAGCGCCAATGTCGAATTGACCCGGAACATGGAATAAATGACAAAGCTGAATAAAATGGAAACATTGATGCCATACATGATTGCCGGTCCAAGGTACATCCGAACCTTGGAAACATCTTCAGAGATGCGAGCCATCAAATCACCTGTTTTATTCATTTTGTAAAAGGCGAGATCCAGCTTTTGATAATGTTCATAAATCTCCTTGCGCATATCATACTCAATGAGCCTCGACATAACAATGATTGTTTTTCTCATCAGATAGAGGAAAAAACCCATGAGCATGGAAAATCCTATGACTATTCCTGCAAATTTGAGGATATCATTGGAAGAGGATTGATTTAAAACCTCTGGATCCGTACTTATGGTTTTATCTATGATATAATCCAGGGCCTTACGAATTTCCTGGGGTACCTTTACTGAAAAGAAATTGGAACATGCAACAAAGATGATACCCAGTGACATGTGCCACTTGTACTTAAGGAAATACTTGTTGAGATATTTGAGTTCTTTCAATCTACAATTCTAATGGCCAAAGACAAACAGAATTCATTGTCCTGTTTTTGGGATTATAACAGTCCTATACGCTAATTGTTATGTTTTACCATGCAATATGGCTGAATTTTTTCAAAAGTCGAGTCCTTCATCAGGTGTATGGATTTAAGAGCTTTCACGGATTTGAAAACACCATGTTGTTCCCTATACTTTATGATCAGTGATGCCGTCTCATAATCTATATAAGGATGCCTTTTAAGAATATCCTCACTTGCTGTGTTAAGATCCAGCTGTCGTACTGGACCAGAACATATTATATGCGATGCATTTCTTTTAAGAATATCTGGATCTATGCCAAACACTTCCAAAAGCTGATCTGCAACTATAAATCCGCCCAATGCATTTCTGTACCGGACCGTACGGGCTGATAATACCGGACCAATGCCTACAAGTTTTTGCAATTCCAAACTATCTGCCTCGTTGATATTTACAGTATAGGTTTCGGAAAATTTTTGAACCGGGAAAATAAACTTATCCTCAAGCGAATACAAGAGTATACTATCCATACCATAGATCCTTGAAAGTCCATGGATATCTTTAAAAACAGCTCCGGTCCTTCTGTAGGCCAAGAGGTTTCTGACTGTGTAGGCTTTAAATCCCAGCTTGATAAGGCTCATGGAATCCGCAGTGTTTGGGTCAATAGCTGATGCAGGCACAGGTATTTTCGATTTTGTCTTTATGAGCGAATGCCTTTCATTCTCAGTCATCTTTCCAGAATACATTTTAGATTTTTTACGATCGGGAAGGGTGTCAGGAGAAATAATGCAAAGATTTTGCACAAGGATGCTTTCAGCGTTTCTGAATTTCCTGAGGCTGCCTAGGTAGAGAAATGCCTGGACAGCGATTCCGCAAGCTAAGAAAATTCCTAGCCCAATACGGTCTCTCTTACTGAGTAATATTACTTTCTTCAGATTCATATGTTCAATAATTTATAATTCCAGAATCCTTGTGTGCTGGTGTCATGATAAGGTATCCGGTATTGATTTAGTATTTCTATGATAGATGTTTTATTATCGTATGTTGTAGAACCGTCAATAATTACCAATTTAAATTTCATCCGGTCAATCAGCTCAAGAAATACGCTTTTATTTGCTTGTGTTAATAAGAGGATGTCAGCATAAGTGGAATTTTTTTTTGAGCAGCAGATTATATGTTCAGGACCTGTTATTAAAAGGCTAAACTTACCTGATTTTATGGTAACAGGTAATTGGGTGGTATTGTGGTTCTTGCAATGTATTGAATGTTCATTCCTTAATTTTGACAGGAGATAAGCGGGATTGCTTTTTCCGCTTTGATAAATGATATGCTCCATCCCATGATGGTGTATGGTTATAAGGCTTCCTTGGTATTGATGGAATACACTAAAAGCTACAGTGTGCAAGTTATAAAGTCTTTGTGCCTGCAGGCAGGGGATAATTGAAATAAGTATGCATAGAGCATAGATCAAGCTAAGCTTGTTTTTAAGAATCAAGCTTACAGCAAATAACAGAAGAAATAATGAGCTGACAGCAAATGCCACATCTGTGAAGTAGATTTCCTTTATAGTGCTTGATGGCCAGGTTTCAATACTGGCAATTGCCTGTGTTAAAGTGGCTATAAGGGTGTCGATTGAATCATTTACTAACGGTATGAAATTATGTGATAATATGGCCACTATGGAGAAAAGCATAATTATAAAAATAAATGGAACGGCTATCATGCTGCTTATTGCAAAATAGGGGGCAAAGCTTTTCAATTCGAGAAGGAGTATGGGTGTGATAAAAAACTGTGCAGAAATGGATAACCAGACCATCCTTAAAGGGCTTGCCCATATTGAACGTAGAATTTTATTTTTGTTAAAAGGTATTTTATTATACAGGACGATTATACCAGCCAGTGCCAGGTAGGATAGTTTAAAGCCCAGCTGATGGATTTGGGAAGGCTGCATCATAAGCACTGCAAAAGCTGTCAATGCTAATATGCTGAAACTATTGTGCAGGATTCCCAGGCATTTAGTCAGTAGCCAAACACCCAGCATGAGGGCTGCCCGAACGGCAGATGAGGGAAATCCGCAAATGGCAACAAAGATGAAAAGTAAAGCAGAGATGATACCAATGTTAAGCCATCGCATGCTATGCCAAAATCTCATTAGATAGAGGAGTGGGCAGAATAGACTAAAAATGATTCCTGTATGCAGACCAGAAACAGCAAGGACGTGTATACATCCTGTATTTACAAATTTTTCTATGGTGGAAGAATGCATGTGATATTTATTGCCGAGAATAAGGGCATGAATCAAAGCCTTGCTCTTTTTTTGGATATTCAAATCATTGATGGATTTTGCAATTCTATATCTGATGCTTGCAATGGGATCACTTAGGGAAGGATAGAAGTTTTTATGTTTGATATCATCTGTTTCACTTATATAGCCTTCATAGAAGATTCCTTTGGCTCCGTAGAATGCCCTTTTATCAAAGCTGAGAGGGTTCGCCAATTTCCTGATATTCCTGAAAGGGATTTGGATTGAGAGAGTGTCATATTTATTTAATTCTCTTTTGAAAGATGGCGTATACAACAGACAGGACATATTCAAATGGGAGAGTTTTATAGTATCAATACTTAGGATTCGGCATTCAAGACGACATCCTTTTTTAGTCCTGTTTGATTTTTTGATCAGTAGTTTTGATCTGCCAGGATAGTGGTTTAGAATTTTAATTATCCGGTCTGCGCATACCAAATTCTGCTCTTGCCTGTTCAGGCAAATCAGGGCAAGACAGTAGATTGCAGAGTACAATAAAAGGCTGGCTGGCCATCCGTTTGTATAAAAGCAGCCTATGATTAAAAGTACACAGATTAGAAATAAGCAACCCGGTACCATAGGAAAATTATTGAATCCTTGTGGTAAGAGTATGCTGATCACAAAAATCAAACAGGCTCGAGATATGGCACTCATTGTTTAGATGTAAGCATATATGAGATACGCGCCTGATCGTAAACACGAAGCTTAATTGAACCACTTATAGCTTTTGCTTATTATAGCAATAAAGATTTTAAATGTCCAATTTAAAAATTGCAGTATTTGGAGGTGGTTGTTTCTGGTGTACAGAAGCAGTATTTTCTCGTCTCAATGGAGTAATCAGGGTTCTGCCGGGATACACCGGAGGGAAAATTAAAAACCCCAGTTACAGAGAGGTGTGTTCTGGACTGACTGGCCATAATGAGGTTGTCGAAATCCAGTTTGATACAGATCAGATCAGCTACAGCCAATTGCTGGAGGTTTTTTTCAGTACCCATGACCCCACGACCCTGAACAGGCAGGGCAATGATGTAGGTAGCCAATACAGGTCAGGCATCTATTATACAGACGAAGAACAAAAAATAGAAGCCACTGATTTCATACAAAAGGAGCTGGCTTCGTTGTGGCGCGATCCGGTGGTTACCGAAGTCATGCCCCTCGAAGTTTTTTACCCGGCAGAGGAATACCATCATAATTATTTTGCAAGAAATCCAGAACAAGGCTATTGTCAGATTATTATTAAGCCAAAACTTACCAAACTTCGAACTATCTACAGCAAACTTTTGAAAAATGAGCACTAACAAATACAATAAACTAAGTCCGGAAGAGGAGCGCGTTATCGAGTATAAAGGCACCGAAATGCCATTTACGGGTGAATATAATGATCATTATGCCCAAGGTAGATATCTGTGCAAACGGTGTAATGCACCCCTTTATAAATCAGAGTATAAGTTCAAGTCAGGATGTGGGTGGCCTTCATTTGATGATGAAATTGAAGGTGCTGTAAAAAAGCTGCCGGATGCGGATGGACGCAGGACAGAAATTATATGTAATAACTGCGGAGGTCATCTGGGGCATGTATTCACAGGTGAGGGATTTACAGAAAAAAATACAAGGCATTGCGTAAATTCTATTTCTCTGCGTTTTGAAGCTGAATAATCTTGTTGAAATGACTGGCAGGCCAGTTTTTATGTATTTCGATTATAGTAGAATTGGTCCATTCTTCTGCTTTGCGGCATAATTCATCTCCATCTTTCGCATCAATGCTGTCACCAATGATAAGTTTGGCCCGGGTTCTCCAATAACCGAATTGCAGAAAAAAATGCTGAATCATGTTCCTGTTATGCCATACGTCTTTTGAATCCCTGTACTCGAGGCATACCGGCACCAGGGGTATGCCCATTTTCTTTATTTCCCTGAATGTGCCCTGACGGTAGGGCAATGTTCCCAATTCTTTATTGACTGTTCCTTCAGGGTATACCAGCACATTATGACCTGAAGCCAGAGTTTCTTTCATCTTAACCCTTACAGCGGCACGACTGTCTTTATTTTGCCTTTTGACATAAAGTATACCAGTAAGTTCGGCACCGGTAGAGATAAGAGGGTAATCAGCGACTTCAGCTTTCGCTATGATGTAGGCATCAAGAAACTGACAAAGAATCAGCGGGTCTGACAGTGATCTGTGGTTTGAAACATACAAGGCATTGTGGAGGCTGGCCTCACCTTGCACCTCTGAGCGGATACCGAGAATGAAATTGGTGTACCTCAGGTACAATCGCCTGAGTAAAAAAGCTCTTTCGTATGTATGTTTGAAAAATAATTTACTGGCAATCAAATACCCAAAAATCATTAAGCCCATTGGAATGATCAGTAAGAGGGCGCGCGTGAATGCCAGTATATATCGGGGTAGTTTAAGCATTTTAATGTCGTCTAAAATAAGAAGAATATGTATTTGCTCTTAGCGGGCATTTAATATTCTTGGATGATCTTTTAAAACATTTTCAATATCATGTGCTTAGTGTAAATTGGATCGTATCTTGAACCGCTTTATAGTCATAATAGGAACCTGTATGTCGGACTAAGAATGTATTTTATCGAAGATTCAAAGATTTGTATAAATGTGGCTGTAAATTTGCTTTACACAGACAGAACCCTTCCATGGTTTAAAATTTTTGAATTACTTTTTTTTATTGCTGTATGAGACAATTCTTCAAATTTATATTCGCCTCTTGCCTTGGAACATTTCTGGCAATAGGCCTGGTCTTTTTCCTCTTTTTTGCTATAGCGAATAGCTTCTCTGCAAAAGACAGCGGGATTGGAAAAAACGGTGTGCTGCTTTTAGACTTTGAAGCGCCAATGCCTGAAAGGACTGATAATATCATGACTGGGCAATTTACATTTGAACCGATCAATGCTATTGGCGTCCATCATATTAAAGACTTGATTAAGAAGGCTGAAACGGATGATGATATAAAAGGAATAGTTTTCAAAGCATCACTCAATACATCTGGTGGCCCTGTAACACATTCTATAATCAGGGAAGCCTTAAGGTCTTTCAGGGATTCTACAGACAAATTCGTTTACAGCTATGCAGATTTCTACACAAACAATACATACCTTCTTGCTGCAGCATCGGATTCTATTTTTATAAATCCAAATGGTATCATCGACATCAATGGTTATGGTGCTTTACTGCCATTTTTTACAGACATGCTTGACAGGATAGGTGTAAAAATGAATGTGTTTTATGCCGGCAACTATAAAAGCGCTACCGAGCCTTTTCGAAGAAATGGAATGAGTCCTGAAAACAGGGAGCAAACTAGAGAGTTCCTGACAGACAATTTTGATCTCTACATGGATGAGGTCAGCAGAGAGCGCAATATTAATGAGTCTGCATTCCGTAGTCTCATCAATGAATTGGATTTTGATAATGTCGATGAAGCCATTGAATTAGGCATTATTGACAGACAAATGTATTGGAATGAGTTTGAAGATCTCCTTAAAGAGAAGATGGGGCTTTCAGAAAAGGCTGATGTCAACTATGTCAAACTACCGGAATACAAATCCAAAAGATATATCAGTAGTGGCCGCTCAAAAAATAAGATAGCCCTTGTTTATGCTGAAGGTGAGATTATGTATGACAGCAATGAGAGGGGTGTAATCAGTGAAGTCAAGTATCAGAAAATATTTGATAAGATTCTAAAAGATACCAGTTACAAGGCGCTTGTTCTCAGGGTCAATTCACCTGGAGGTTCCGCTTTCTCTTCGAATGTTATTTGGCGAGCGATAGAAGAGATTAAGGCAAAAGGAATTCCGGTTATTGCTTCCATGGGGGATTACGCTGCCTCAGGAGGATATTATATAGCAGCAGGTGCTGATACCATTGTAGCGAATCCGAAAACACTGACCGGATCCATTGGGGTCTTTTCCATCTTTCCTGATGTGTCAAGGATGTTTAATGAAAAGCTGGGCATTCAGTTTGATACCGTCAAAACCAGCCCGCATGCCCTTGTAGCAACGCCATTTTACAAACTCAACAGCACTGAGAAAAATAGTTTGCAGACCTGGACCGACGCGCTTTACAGGAAATTTCTGGCTATAGTCGCAGAGGGTAGGGGTATGACGATAGAAGCAGTGGATGAAGTAGCCCAGGGCCGGGTGTGGACAGGCCAAAGAGCCCTGGAAAAAGGCCTGGTGGATGTCTTGGGTGATCTTGATGATGCTATAGATATAGCTGCCCAAAAGGCAGGTGTGAGTGAAGATTATAAGATCGTCGACTTTCCTGATATCAAAAAAGAGCCTTGGGAGCAAATTCTCGAGGATTTGGCAACCAGCAGTGAGGCACAACTGCGCATACCTTCTATTGAATCAGAGCTCCTGGAGAACTTCAATAATCTCAGGGATCTGGTCAAATACAGGGAACCTATGGCTAAGCTCCCCTATGTAATCAAGTAGGCATTTTCTTTACTAAGCGAAAAATGCAATCACTAGGCTAGGCTAAGGCTTATCAGCCGACTTCCTCTCCCAGGAATGGATTGTATGCTAATGAGTAACTTGCATACAGTTTGAAGCTGTAGGCGTTTTTCATTAAATTAGTCTATGTCCAAGAAAATTCCTCTGTTTCCGCTTAGCCTTGTAGCTTTCCCTGGCGAAGAGCTCAATTTGCACATTTTTGAGAAAAGATACAGGCAGCTGGTTAAAGACTGTATGGCTAATGAACTCAGCTTTGGCATTGTGCCGGTATTGGACAAAAAATTATCAGATATCGGCACGGAGATGGAAATCCTTGAGATTTCACACATATATGGTGATGGCAAAATGGATATCAGGACAAAAGCCGGAAAAGCCTTCCACCTGCTGGAGTTCCAGGAAAAAATTGAAGATAAATTATATCCAGGCGGAGAAGTGGAACTGCTCTCTGATATTTATGATTCAAATTTGCTTCTGCTCGGAAATGTCTTTGACCATATCAAAAAGCTGTATAAGTCAATGAAGATGCCCATAAGCCTTCCTGTAGCCGATTATGGATACAGGATATACAGCATTGCACATAAAATTGGTTTAAATACCAGCCAGGAAATCGAGTTATTGAGAACCCGATCAGAGGTGGAGCGCCTTGAGTATGTGCTCGACCATCTTAAATCGTTGATACCGATTGTCGGCCAGATGGAAGAAATGAGAAATAAGGTTAAAATGAACGGACATTTTAAAGACGCCCTGCCACCTGATTTCGAGTTATAGATCAGTTGTAGACTTGTAAACCTAAAAAGATTATATGGGATGCTATGACGCCGGAAAGATTCCCTGTATTTGAAAGTGCATAATCGATTTACACACGACCCATAGCCAGGCCTATGCTTATGTTGGCTTGAAACCCAAGAATTCTCTGCGTCGCACTGCTTTCATTCAATGTTCTTTAAATATTGCCTACATCCAGTCTGAAAAAGACAAGTTTTTCATAGCCAAGCTCCGGTCCGAAACTCGGATCAAGCGAGATGCGGTCACCGCTGAAGACCCAGGCTTCAGTACCGTCACTGGTAAATCTTAATATATTATTTAAATATTAAATGTGTAAATTCATCAATATCAAATGATTTATTCTTAATACAGCAATTTATGGACCGATTTTAAATCAAGGGCTTTACTGTATTATCAATAGCCCTCTTTGTGGAATAGCGGACAAAAATTTCTATTTTGGAATCAAATAGTAGATATGTTTAAACGCGTTTTGGCAGTTGTTCTGGGCTTTGTAACGGGCTTTGTCCTGGTTACCCTGATTCATTCGATAAGTGCGCGGATGTATCCTCCTCCAGAGGAGCTTATCACCCAGGACACTGAAGCATTGAAAGCTTATTTTTCATCTCTGCCTACCAAGGCGCGATATATAATTCTGGCTGCCCACGCTATTGGTTGTTTTGGTGCGGCATACATAGCTTCAAAATTTGCGGACAGCTATAAATTTCATCTTGGCATGTTGGTAGGGCTCATGATGCTGGTAGCAGGGGCAAGCTATAATCTTGCGAGTTATAGTCCTATTTGGGCCTTTGCTGCGGATGTCATAAGCTCCTTGTGTTTTGCTTACCTGGGAGCCAAGTGGGGATCAATTAGTCGGCAAACAGCTTAAAGAGAAATTCCTGGTAAATGCCCAGCTCGTCCGTTCGTCTGGCATCCACACCCTTAGATTGCTTATCCATCTCGTGGAGCAGTCCGAAAGCTCTTTTTATTTGTCCAAAATTGTAATTACTGGCTGCTGATTTATATTCCTTGGCAAAATAGGGATTGACTTTTATTCTCTGGGCAAAGCTGCGGTCATCGGTTTTCAGATATTTTCTGGCGAGAAACAAACTGGAGAAGTAATTGAAGAGGCTCGCCACATTCATTTGAATGGGGTGAGATTTCTTATTGTTGGCAAAGTATTTCACAATGGAATAGGCCTTGGGTTTGTTTCGACTGCCTATTGCTTTTTGCAGTTCGAAAATATTGTAGTCCTTGCTGATGCCCACAAATTTCTGAATGTGATCTGATGTAACCGAGGTTCCTTCATCAAGATTGAGTCTCAGCTTTTTTATTTCATTAGAAATTTTGGCCAGGTCATTCCCCAGATGTTCAGCCATGATAGCTGCAATTTTAGGACTTACGATAAGCCCTTCATCTTTTGCCAGGTTGATAATGGTTCCGGGGACCTGGCTGTCATACAATTTCTTTGACTCAAGAATCACAGCATTATTCTTGAGTGCATCCCACAGGCTTTTCTTCCTTTTGTCAAATTTTTTATGCTTGTATGAAATTACAAGTACTGTTTGCTGGGAAGGATTTTTTATATAGTCGATCAATTTGTCAAATCCATTCATCGATTGTGCCTCCTTGAGGATGACCACCCTGTGTGAAGCCATCATGGGGAATTGCATGGATTGGTCAATGACCTGTTTGAATTCGGTTTCTTTGCCGTACAGGACGACCTGGTTAAATGATTTTTCCGCCTCATCAAGCACATTTTCTTCGATATAATCACTGACCAGGTCAATAAAATACTCTTCATCACCATGTAAGAAATATATCGGTGCTAACCTGCCGGCACTTAATTCTGTAAGAATATCGGAATGTGTCATAAATGTACTAGACTGAAAAATACAAAGGCTCTATATATATCAGAAATGTATATATAAATTAATGCAATATTAGCGATAGTCTTTTTGTATTTCAAATACGATTGGGCAGGCTATAGGATTTGATTATATTTCAAAAAAATCTGTATTGAATTGTACATATGCGATTTCAGCGGGTCACGAAAAAACCCTTGAGATTGCCGAGAGTATTCTTAAAGAGGGAGGCAATGCTTTTGATGCGGCTATTGCAGCGCATCTGGCTATGTATCTGACAGAGCCCTGTATGGCCTCTGCTGGTGCGGGAGGGTTTGCC
>RFSX01000230.1 GCA_009923745.1 Chitinophagia bacterium | reverse complement strand
CAATCCAAATTTTAAAAAAACAAGGGTGGAATATTTCAAAAGATACTATTCTAAATGCATTGGCAAAAATTAAGAAAAATAATGGAACTTCATATAAGAAAGACAATGATGGTCAGGTTGTAATTACCAAAAGAGACGATGCTGTTCTTCAAGATATTACTGGCATTCTTGGTGCGCGATATATAGACGGGAACAGAACTGATGAGGCGATCAGGTCTATCATGGAATTCATAGAAGAAGGAGAAAAATCAGATATTAAAGAAGAAATTGCCATGAACTATGACAGCCAATTCATGTGGTTTCTATATCCTGCAATTTTATTCTTGTTGACGTACATCTTATTACCCCATCGTGTTCGGGCAATTGCCATCATACTATGCTTGGTAAGTTTCAATAATGCCCAAGGTCAAAATATGCATCGGTATGGATCTGAGGTACGTCAAGGAAATGACTCGTATGAAAATGAGGAATGGCTGGAAGCAGTATCGTCATATGATAAAGCAGCTGTGGAGCAGCCAGATGAATTCATCCCGAAATTTAATCGCGGAACGGCCTTAATGAAGGCAGGTGATCTCCAGGGCGCAGCACAATCCTTCATGGATGCTGCGCAGTCAACAGAAAACGCCTCGGATCAAAGTGATGCTTACTACAATCTTGGAAACCTACTTATGGAGGCTGGCCAGTATCAAGAAGCTGCAGGAGCTTATATTGAAAGCCTCAGTCGTCAACCAAAACGCAAGGACGCAATTTATAACTTAAACAGGGCGATAGAACAGCTCAGACAACAAGAGCAGCAGGAGCAGGATCAAGATGAACAGTCGAATGAGGATTCAAATAATCCAAATGAAGAGCCTCAAGAGGAGCAACCTGATCAAGATAATAGTAAGAAAGACCAAAACGAACAGAGTGATGGTGAGGATAATACGGAAGAATCAAACCCAGAATCTCAACAGGACGATCAAGGGAATGAAGGTGAACAACCAGAACCTTCTGAAGGAGGTGAAGAAAAGGTGAAAATGACCCCCGAAGAGATAAAGGGATTACTTGAGGCTATTCAACGTGCTGAAGAAAAAACCGCAGAAAAAATGAACGCCAAAAAAGTCAAAGGAAAGAAAAAGAGTGGTGAGAAAGATTGGTAAATATTTGATCCTTGCTTTAGTGCTTATCGGCACCAAAACAGCTTATTCACAAGAGAATTCGTTGACTGCAAAATGTTCGCGAACGACTGTTGGATTGAAGGAACAATTCAGAGTCACCTTTACTACTGACAAGCGAGGAGGCACGATAGTACCCCCTGGAATGGATGACTTTTTGATTGTTGGCGGACCCTTTCAATCGCAACAAACTCAAATTATAAATGGCAGTTTTAGCTTTCAAAAAGAAATCAGCTATCAACTTGTTCCAAAAAA
>RFSX01000229.1 GCA_009923745.1 Chitinophagia bacterium | reverse complement strand
GTAGGTGAAGCTGTCTGTCTATTTAACAGTGCCAAACACCTTGAAATCGCTATCAATATGGGCAAGGCTGCCAGTCAGCTCGACCTGGCCAAAGATGAAACAATCCAGATTAAATTCCACGATCAATGATAGTACGCATTGTAAAAATGGAGTTCAAAGAGGAATGCGTGGAGGAATTCATAGAGCTGTTTGAATCAAGGAAAGAACTTATACGCAATTTTAAAGGTTGCCAATATCTTGAGCTTTTGCAAGGCACTGAAGCCAAATCAAAAGTGTTTATGACTTACAGCTATTGGAAATCGGAAAAGGAGCTCAACGACTACAGGTACTCCAGCCTGTTTGAAGAGACCTGGACACTGACCAAGAAAATGTTTGCCCGCAAGCCGGAAGCCATAAGTTTTATAAAACTGCATAGCCTGGACTGATGTCTGTAATCAAAGCCCAAAACTACAATATCCTTATCGACGAGGAAGAGGCCCTCTTTGCGAGCTTCATCGACAGGCTTAAGCCGTCCTCCGTCTTTGTCATAGTAGATGAGAACACAGAACTTTACTGCCTGCCGCGGCTTAAAACCTATATGAAAATTCCCTTTTCAAGCATTCGAATAAGCTCGGGAGAACAGTATAAAAACCTCAAAACAAGCACCCAGATCTGGAATGCTTTGATCAGCCATGGAGCTGATCGAAAAAGCCTTATCATCAACCTGGGAGGCGGCGTCATTGGTGATATGGGCGGCTTTGTTGCATCAACTTATATGCGGGGCATGCGATTCATCCAGATACCGACAAGCCTTCTATCGCAAGTAGATGCCGGCATTGGCGGTAAACTGGGTATTGATTTTCTGGCCTATAAAAACATGATCGGTGTTTTCAATAATCCCGAGATGGTATGGATTGACAGTTCATTTTTGAACACTCTACCAGATCGGGAACTTAACAGCGGATTGGCCGAGATTTACAAACATGCTTTGATTCACTCTAACGAACATTGGGATTATTTATCTGCCCGGGATAAGGCTATAAGAAACTGGCCTTTCACAGAAATCATAGAACGTTCCGTAATTATTAAAAATGAAATAGTCGAGCAGGATCCCTTCGAGCAAGGCTTGAGAAAAATACTCAACTTTGGTCATACAATTGGGCATGCGGTTGAGACATACTTTTCAGATAAGGAGAATGTCCTGCTTCATGGAGAAGCGATATTCATCGGTATGATCTGTGAAGCATATGTAAGCTATACCAAATCAATGATTTCGGGTGATGATCTGGAAAAGATTCAAAAAGTCTTGTCTGAACATATTCAAGAACGACCATCGTTGCTCGGCATGAGTGAAGAATTACTGGGTCTCATGAAAAAGGATAAAAAAAATACAAATCAAAAGCTGATGTTGTCATTACTGAATGGCATAGG
>RFSX01000228.1 GCA_009923745.1 Chitinophagia bacterium | reverse complement strand
CATCTCCTAATTATTTAATTGCAATGGGGGCGTTTGGTATGCCTGTTACTTTATTCACTATCGTTCCGGGGATATTTTCGGACGACTATATTAAAGCCATTCATCCCGTTCCACTGATGTTGATTTTAATTATCTTTTATTATTCTGCATTTGTTATTCTGATTAAGCAATTTATCTATTTGCGAAGCAGGATTACCAAACAATCAGTTGAATCAAAACTGGCCTTTAAAATTCAAGCCGGTGGAATTGTGCTGGGATTATCGGCGTTGCTTTTAAGTTTTTTCTTTGTAGGTCATGTCAATAACGACTTGCATAGTTTATCATTGGTAGAAAAGCAGGCAGCATCTCAGCTTGATGACTTTATTAAAAGTATCGACAGTTCCAGGCATTATTTTATCCTGGGATCTTATGGAGGGGGATTGAAAGCGAACAGTTGGAGCCAATTTATTCTCAATGAAATTCACTACAGGACACCAAAGGTTTTTAACAAAACCCTTTGTTTATCTGGCGTGTCAGGAGGCGCTATTGGGCAAGCCAACTTTGCAGCGTTAAAATACCACTACCCAAATTATGACTATGATTTTTATGATGAAAAGATTGTTTCTGTTGCCGAATCCAATATGCTTTCCAATGATATTTTTGGATGGCTGTTCAAGGACTATTGGCGGGAATGGTTACCCGGTGAAGACCAGTTTCAAGGGAGGGATCGGGCCTATGTGTCTATGCGCAATTATTCACAATCAGCATCAACAAAGCTTTCGGAACTTGAAATTTCGCTTTCAGATTATTGGAAGCATATACGAACGACACAATATTATCCCGCTATAATATTCAACACTACGCCAACGTCAAGCTGGTATGGCGTCGCTTGCACTTTGGACGATATTAGCTTTCCTAACGCTTTGGATATAGCGGATCATTCGTACATACATGATGAGTCAGATTATGTTTATTATGAAAAAGCTAAAAGCTATAGCCTTAGTTTTTATGGAGCGGCTTCAACAAGCAATAGGTTTCCCATTTTTTCACCTACAGCCAGGATACCCCATAAAGGGCATTTTGTAGATGGTGGATATTTTGAAAATTCGGGATTGATGAATGCCTATGCCTTCTACTCCAAGCTGAAGCCATCGTTGGATCCCGATCATGAATTGCATTCAATCAATATTGTCAATGATAAAAACCTTTACATACTGTGGAAGCTCAGAAAGAACAATATTCCCATTCGGAATCATCCAGAGCCTCATGTCAGTGAATTGGGTTCTATTGTGAAAGGCATTGTCGCACTGGAACGCATGCCTCGCTATTTTCGGTCAGTACTTGATGAGGATTCAATAGATCGAGTGAATATTTTTATGCCCTATATTTTTAGTGAAAATGATATTCTTCAATGTCTTAAAGCAGATAAGC
>RFSX01000227.1 GCA_009923745.1 Chitinophagia bacterium | reverse complement strand
AGGAGGCCATGAAGACAAAAGATCAGGCTTCCCTGAGAGCAATCAGGGCCGCCAAGGCAGCTATATTGCTATTCAAAACGGATGGCAGTGGAAAGGAACTGGATGAAGCCGCAGAGATAAAGCTTATTCAAAAACTGGTTAAGCAAAGGCAGGATTCTCTGGAAATCTATAAGAATCAAGGCAGAGAAGACCTTGCGGTTATCGAAAGAGAAGAAATTGAAGTGCTCAAGGGTTATCTGCCCGAGGAAATATCGGAAGATGATTTAAGGGCCTTTTTAGAAAAGCTTATTTCAGAATTGGGTGCCGAGGGTATGAAAGATATGGGAAGGGTCATGGGTATGGCCAGCCAGAAACTGGCAGGGAAGGCAGATGGTAAGACCATTTCCAGTATCGTACGTAATCTTTTAACCAACTAGTAGCTTTGTGAAAATGAAAACCTTCGCCACCGCCCTCATTCTCTTTGTCAGCTTTTTTCTAATCATATACCTGATTTACAATACAGGTATCGTACTTTCCACAGAAGAGATTAAAACTTTAAAGCTGCTTATCTATGTGTGTCTGGGAGTCATCATATATTGTATCGTGTCCTCCGAGCTGACAGGTAATTACAGCCAGGTTGACCGCTTATGGAGCATTGTACCTTTGGCCTATGCATGGATCATTGCCTGGCAAGATGGTTTTGGAATAAGAGCTCTGGCATGTGCTGTCCTGGTGAGTATGTGGGGGATCAGGCTGAGTGCCAATTTCGCTTTGAAAGGAGGTTACCACTGGCTGCCCTGGAAGGGAGAAGAAGATTATCGCTGGGAATACCTCAGAAAGGAACCCGAATTTCAAAAGAGGATCAATTGGTTTCTTTTCAATGTCTTTTTTATAAGTTTTTACCAGATGGGCCTGATTTTATATTTCAGCCTTCCGATGTTATTGTTTTTGGGTCCTGATGCAGCTGCATTCGGCACATTGGATATTATTGCAATCGGTCTGTTTATTTTCTTCCTTCTTGTTGAATTGATTGCAGATATTCAGCAATTCCGGTTTCAAAAGGAAAAATACCGCCTCAAAGCCGAAGGCGGTGAGTTGCCAGACCCATATGCTAAAGGTTTTATTGATAGCGGCCTCTGGGCAATAGTGCGACATCCCAATTATGCCGCCGAACAGATGATCTGGTTTTGTGTCTACCTCTTTGGTGTGGCAGCAAGTGGTGAATGGGTCAACTGGACACTGGGGGGCTTTATCCTGCTGGTCTTATTATTCAAAGGAAGTTCTGATTTCAGTGAGCGCATTTCGGCATCTAAATACCCGAAATACAAAGAATATATCGCTCGGGTTCCGCGATTTATTCCTGGGCTTAGATTTGGAAAATCCTAGTTGAAAAAGACCTTTCCAGCTTTTTACAATTCCATGACATAATATT
>RFSX01000226.1 GCA_009923745.1 Chitinophagia bacterium | reverse complement strand
TTCAAAGAATAATTTAGCGCCTATGCGTACGAGCTTTCCATTGGCAAAGCCTGATATACCCTTACCTTTTTGTTCCATATAGTCCGACACAGGAAGTGCTTCAAGATGTTTATACCTTTCCTCTATCATCCTGCTGATGGGGTGGGTGGAATGTCGTGCCAGCGAGAGTATGAGTGTTTTTTGAAGTTCATCCAATGGCGTACCAGTGTATTCAATCTTACTGGATCTAACATTGGTAATGGTTCCTGTCTTATCAAATACAAGATGATTGATCCTTGAAATATGCTCTATGATACCGCTGTTGCGCAGATAAATACCTTTCGTTGAAAGTATCCTTATGACATTACCAAAGCTGAAAGGAATAGACAAAGCAACGGCACAAGGACACGCTACAATCAGGACAGCTGTAAATGCATTGATGGCTATAGCCGTGTTTTTCGGCAGCCAGTATAAGAGGGATGCAAAGGCTACGATCAAAATAAAGCTTGTGAAGAATCGGGCAACCCGATCTGCTATAATGCTTGTATTTCCTTCTTCGATTTCTTTATTGAAGGTTTTATCATTCCATAATTGGGTGAGATAACTGTTTGAAACAGTCTTTAAAACTTTGAGATCCAGGATGGAGCCCATCTGGCGGCCTCCGGCATATACCAAATCACCTTTTTCCTTTGAGACCGGCACCGACTCTCCAGTAACAAAACTGTAGTCTATCTCAGCATTTCCTTCAGTTATTATAGCATCAGCAGGGATCAATTCCCCATGGCGAATCCGGATTTGGTCCCCGGGCCTTAGCTGATCCAGTGTCAACTTGACTTCATTGTCGTTTTTGATTACCGTCGATGCAATTGGGAAATAGGATTTAAAGTCTCTGTCGAAACTTATCCTGGCAAAGGTTTTTTGCTGAAACCACTTTCCTATGAGTAAGAAAAAGATGAGGCCTGCAAGAGAATCGATATAGCCTGGGCCAGTATGGCTAAATATTTCATAAAGACTTCTTGAAAATAAGGCCAATATTCCCAAGGAGACTGGAACATCTATATTCAGATGTTTTTGTCTGAGGCCTTGCCAGGCTGATCTGAAGTAATCACTACCACTGTAGATCAAAACAGGAATGATTAGGGCTATATTCAAATAAGAGAAGACTTTAGCCAAGCCGTCGTCTCCATGGCTGAGACCCAGGTATTCTGGGAAGCTGAAAAGCATAATGTTGCCAAAGGCAAAACCGGCCAGGCCCAATTTGTAATACAGGGATTTATCGGCAACAGGCTTTTTCTGTTCTTCGAGGTCCTTGAAAATAATGTGAGGACCATAACCTATCATGTCCAGTAATGTGACCAATTGACTTAAGGACATCTTTTCATTGAAAAAACTTATACGCGCCTCTTTCCTCAAAAAATCTACCCGACATGATTCGATACC
>RFSX01000225.1 GCA_009923745.1 Chitinophagia bacterium | reverse complement strand
TGCATTCATCTAAGCTTCTTTTTAACTGGCAAGTTAGAGCATTTCTTCTATCGCCTGTAACAATACCCTATAAATTGGAATTTATCATAGGTATATTTTTTATCCTGATCTTTTCTTATTTTCATCCACTCCCAAAAATCATTATAATATTGCATTGCCTGATGATATAATTCATGATCAAATGATTTTGATATAGAAGCTACTTTTTCTCACAAAGAAGCTAGTAAACAACTAATTGATAAATTTAATTCACAAATTAATGAATTTCGTTCAAAAGACAGAAATGACGAAGCTGATATATTGGATGCATATATATTGATACTTCAGGATCCTGAAATATTAGGCCAACTCAATCAACATCCAGAACCTGCAATTCCAGAGGTATACGATGTTTTTACATCTACTGCAAAAATGTTTGAATCTATGGAGGATGAATATTTTAAACAACGAGCTGAAGATATTATTTCTGTAGGAAAACATCTAGTTTTTAACATGCAAGATATTGAAAGAGAGGTTTCACTTTTAGATAATACGATTTTAATTGCCAATGACTTAACACCTGCAGATACATCATCAATGGACTTGAGTAAAGTAAATGGAATTGTATTAAAAGAAGGAGGGCTCACTTCACATGCGGTTATTGTTGCAAAAAATTTAGGCATTCCATGTGTAATTGGAATTAAAGAACAATTAGACCAAATTACTAATGGCAAGACCATCTCAATTGATGGTAGCACCGGAGATGTTACTGTTTCACCAAGTGATAGTCATATTTCTGCTTTGGAGCAAAAACAAAGCAAGATTGAAGATCTAATTCAAAATTTCACAGAAGAAAAATATAGAAATCTAGAAATTGAATTTAGAGTCAATATCGGATCTTTAGAAGAGATTAATGCATTTAGTCATCCATTTTTAAATTCTATTGGATTATTTAGGTCAGAATTTGTATATCTTGATAACTCAACCATCCCAACACTTGAACAACAAAGCAAAGTTCTCGAAGAAATAACTAAAAAATTTACTGGAACAATTGTTTACAGAACTCTTGATATAGGTGGCGATAAACAAGTAGACTATCTCGATTTGCCCATAGAGGAAAATCCATTTCTAGGTGTAAGGGGCATCAGATTATCCCTCGGCAATTTAGAGTTATTTGATTCTCAAATAAAATCAATTTTAAGTTCTGAATCACTAGAGAGAATAAAAATTATGTTTCCTATGATTTCCACAATAGAAGACTATATAGAGGCTAAAGCGTTTGTTACTAAAGTAGCCAAAGATCTTAATGTTGAAGCTCCCCCAATGGGAATTATGGTTGAGACACCAGCATCTGCATTTATTGCTGACAAGTTTTCAGAAATTGTTGATTTTATATCCATAGGAACAAATGATTTAACACAATACATAATGGCTGCTGATCGTGG
>RFSX01000224.1 GCA_009923745.1 Chitinophagia bacterium | reverse complement strand
TAAATCTTTAATATTATCCGCATTTACAAATATCATAACCTTCTGACAATCAGTATTTAATTTAAGTCGAGGCAAATTGAATCCTTTGACAATTGAATAAATAGTGTTTTGAGGAATTAAAGCCTTACAAAGTCGACTCAAAATGCGCAAGAAAACGGGCAAAATCAGCATCATCCTTGAGCTTGATAGATTTTTCTTTTATGTAGTTTTTAACCCTGGTTTTAGTGAATATATGGTAGAAGTCTTTTCCTCTTTTTTTGACCTCCGTGATTTCGTCATTATGCCAAAGAAGGTATTTGTGCGTATTTATAATTTGGGTGCTTGCAGTTTCCTGGCTTAAAGCCTTTTGTTTGATTGGCCTTTGACTCGATTCCATCCTTTCAAAACACTTGATCTTCTCGCCGTCATATATGACCATGGCATAGCCTGGAAGACCTAATGGGCTTATATTTCTATATTCTTCACCATCTATGACTGCTTTCACATAGAAATACCTGTTGAGCTCCATGACCACCTCTTCAGATTTCTTTGAGAGCATAACATGATTCAAGGCATCGTAATTGAGTTCGATATTTTGATACTCCTGACCTTTATTATCAATCAGTATACCTTTCTTAAAATCATCGAAGAGAAACGGACTGCCCAATATGCCACGACTTCGCTCCTGAAGGGTCATATCCGTTCCATAGGGCGGATGTTGTATTTCCTGCGCGATTAGACTTACAGTCAGATGGAAGAGAACACATATTAAGGCTATTCTAGCAGCTTGTGACAACACACTCAACATAGGTTTTTAATTCATTTAAGATCCAATTATTAGGTGGTCCGTAAGAAATTCATTTAATCAGCATGGTCCTTGTTTTATATCCCTCAATAGAATTAGCTGGTCACGGCATCTAATCTGTTCAATATTAATAGATTATGCGCATAATAGGCTCCTGAACCGGTAATTTTTAGACTAATCAAGTGTTGATTCAAAATGTGCCAGAAAGATGGCCAAGTCATCATCATTTTTCAACTTAATGGAATTATCCTTTATAAAGGCTTTTACCGCAGACTTTGAGAATATTTCATAGAAGTCCTTGTCCTTTCTTTTGACCTCACTGATTTTACCATTGTACCAAAGCAGGTTCTTGTAGGTGCTTACTATTTTGTATTTAGAGCTGACCTGGTTGTAGGTCTGTCGATCAGTGGTTTGTTTTACAGCCTCCAAGCTTTCAAAGCATTTAATCTTCTCGCCGTCATATAACACCCTGGCGTAGCCTTCGATACCATAAGGACTCATATTCCTGAACTCCTGGCCGTCAATGACAGCTGTCACATAATAAAACTTATTCAGTGAAAGCATTATGTCCGCTGATTGCTTGGAGAGCATGACATGATTCAAGGCATCATAGTTAAGCTCAATATTGTTGATCTCCCGGCCATTATTATCTATCA
>RFSX01000223.1 GCA_009923745.1 Chitinophagia bacterium | reverse complement strand
ACCAGATACCATTCTTATATAAAATTGCATATAAATACACCAATGATTCGGAAGTAGCTGATGATTTGGTCCAGGAAACCCTTTATAAAGCCCTGAAAAATGAAAGCAGCTTTAAGAAGGGTACGAATCTCAGAGCATGGCTTTCCATTATCCTGAGAAACAATTTTATTAATGAGTACAGAAAAAAATCGAAATACACCACAACGGATAATATCATCGCTTACGTAGGTGAGAAGGAAGATTATAAGGCCAGGAATTCAGGCTATTCGGCATTACAATTGGAGTACATCAATGAAGCGATTACAAAATTGCCGGACAATTTGAAAAAGCCTTTTATGTACTATTTTGATGGTTATTCCTATGAGGAGATTTCCAATATGTTTGATGTACCTCTTGGTACAATCAAAAGCAGAATACACCACGCACGTAAAAAACTAAAAAAGAGTCTCAAAAACCTTAGGGCAGCCTAATTGTTGGGAGAAATGTCACGCCGGAATTTGATAGTACATCAGACCTGTGTGTCTCTAACATGAAAAGATGATTTATGGGTAAAAGACTCTCAATTTCTGTTAATCCAAATACCTATCTCCGCAACCCTGAAGAAACGGAGCTGGGTAGAAAGATCATAAAGCATGGCATCGAGCTGATGTCAGAGACCGGATATCAGTGCTTCAATTTCAAGAGTTTGGCGCAACACATGAACTCTACAGAAGCGTCTATGTACCGCTATTTTGAAAACAAGTACATGTTATTGATGTATCTGACTTCGTGGTATTGGGAATACCTGGATTTACAGATTATGCTCAATACACGAAACATCGATGGTCCTGTAAGGAAATTGCGGATAACAGTTAAAACTATTGTGGATGGAGTCGATGAGGACTTCTCTCAGGATTACGTCAATGTTAGAAAACTACACAAAATAGTCGTTGAGCAATCAACAAAAGTGACACATTCCAGAAAAGTTGAAGCCTGCGAAAAGGCCGGCATGTTTTCGAATTACAAGAACTTGAATAATAATATTTCCGATATAATTCTCGAATGTGATCCTGCCTTTAAATACCCTACAGCCCTGGCAACAAATATTATCAAGCTGGCCATGGATCACAAGTACTACGCTGAACATATTTGCTCACTTACAGAGATCACCAAATGCATGGAGACCAGGCAGCAACAGATTCAGGAGATGATTATGTATTTCCTCGAACGATTGCTTGGAATCGAAACTTCACAGTCTGTCGATTAATCCCATCCTGTAGGTGTACTTATTGGCTATATTTAAAGTCTAAATCAATTTAGAGTGATGGATAATGATTCTCCCAGAATTTGTGTCATTGGTGCAGGATGTTCTGGATTAGCAGCTATTAAGAACTTGGCAGATGCTGGATTTGGAAAAATAGTTTGCTATGAGCAAAACCCCTGGATTGGGGGGAACTGGAA
>RFSX01000222.1 GCA_009923745.1 Chitinophagia bacterium | reverse complement strand
TGGCAAATCACGCGAAGAAGTTACCTCTTTTTACAGAGGGGTGCCAGGCACTAAAGTCAGGTTAAAGATTCAAACACCTAAAGGTGAAATCAAAGATGTAGATGTTGAACGATCTGAGGTGAGCACTCCCAATGTACCCTATTCCGGTTTTGTCAGCGAAGATATAGGCTACATTGCATTATCCGTGTTTACGGCTGATGCTTCAAAAAACATCAAAAAAGCACTCAAAGACCTAAAAGAAGAAAACAGTAATATCAAAGGACTTATCCTGGACCTAAGAGACAATGGAGGTGGATTGCTCAGGGAAGCCATCAATATATCAAACATCTTCATCCCTAAAGACAAGGAAGTGGTCAGCGTTAAATCCAAAGTCAGGGAAAGGGATGAAACCTACAGGACCATGACAACGCCCGATGATACTGAAATTCCTTTGGTCATTTTGATAAATAAAAATTCTGCCTCGGCATCTGAAATTGTATCCGGCGTCATCCAGGATTATGACCGGGGTGTTTTAATGGGCCAACGCAGCTACGGCAAAGGGCTTGTTCAGAATACAAGGGAGGTAGGATACAATTCTAGAATTAAGTTGACCACCTCTAAATACTATATCCCTAGTGGTCGCTGTATTCAAAGTGTTATGTACGAAGATGGGGAGCCTGTTGACATTCCCGATAACAAGAGGTCTAAGTTTAAAACTTCCAATGGGCGGATTGTCCTGGATGGCGGAGGTATCTCTCCGGATGTCAAACTTGATCTTCCTCAATCCTCAGAGCTTCTTTCCGCTTTGAAAAAGGACTATATGATTTTTATGTTTACCAATGCCTATATAGAAAATGTTGATACCAGCATGGCCAACAATGAAATCGTGTTTGATGAATTTAATACCTTCATCAGCTTTTTAGAAGATCAGAAATTCTCATATGAAACCGAAGCTGAAGAACTACTCAATGAATTACGTTCCCAGATAAGAGCGGTAGATGTTTCTAAACTGGATCAACAACTCAAAATCATTGACCAAAGCCTTAATCAAATGAAGATGACGGCCTATGAAGCCAATAAGTCTGCTATCATTGATGCCATTGAAATAGAAATTGCTACTCGATTGGCCTATCAAAGAGGCAAGGCATTTCAGCGGCTTAAAAACGATGCAGAGATTGACGAGGCTGTTAAACTTCTGAATGATCCAGCCAGATATAAATCCATCTTAATGGCAAAATAAGCACGCAAAGTTGACCGATACCTTCATCTTAAATCTAGAAACCTCTGCCAAAGATTGCAGTATCGCATTGGGTAAAAACGGTGAATGCCTGGGAACGCGTAAGTCCAAGGGTGAATGGAAACATTCTAGGGAAATCACTTTACTCATCGAACAGACAATCAAAGATGCTTTCTGGAGTGGACGTCTTCTACAGGCAGACAGCCCTCACAAGTATTTCACTA
>RFSX01000221.1 GCA_009923745.1 Chitinophagia bacterium | reverse complement strand
TTATTACTTTAGCGGCAGTTTACTTCATGAGATCCTTTCGGTTACGACTTCAGTACCACCTGAGAAATGATGGTATGTAACCAAAAAGATTCGGAGGGGTTCTGCCAGGAACCCCTTTTTTATGACAAGGGCTAATATGCTTTGGCAAAAAGTACCTTTCGGCTTGATTTCTCACCGGAGTAAACACATTTTCCAGGACTTTCTGGCTCCTCATTTGGAATGCAGCGAATGGTAGCTTTGGTCTCCTCCTTGATCTTCAACTCCGTCTCTGTAGTGCCGTCCCAGTGTGCTTTTATAAATCCGCCTTTTTCTTCCAGTACAGACTTGAACTCATCAAAATTCTTGACCTCGGTGATATGATCATCTCTGAATTTCTTGGCACGGTCAAACAGATTGAGCTGTATATCTTCCAGGAGTTTTTGTATGTACTTATCAATGCCTTCCAGAAGAACAGGCATCTTTTCTTTCGTATCCCTTCTCGCCACCTCGACTTGCTGATTGGCAAGATCCCGCATGCCGATGCCTATTCGAACAGGTACGCCTTCCATTTCGTACTGCGCAAATTTGAAGCCCGGCCTTTTCTGCTCGTCTCTGTCAATTCTGACGGAGATGCCGAGGGCCTTCAACCTGTTTTCAATCTGTTCTGCCACTTCCAGTATTTCTGTTGTTGGTTTAGGAATAGGCACGATCACAACCTGTGTTGGAGCTAGGCGCGGAGGAATGACAAGGCCATCGTCGTCTGAATGGGTCATCACCAGTCCTCCAACAAGCCGTGTAGATACCCCCCAGGATGTAGCCCACACATATTCTTCCTGGTTGTTATTATCTGCAAATTTGACATCAAATGCTTTTGCAAAGTTTTGTCCCAGGAAGTGAGAAGTACCTGCCTGAAGTGCTTTGCCATCCTGCATCAGTGCTTCAATGGTGTATGTTTCTTCTGCACCCGCAAATCGTTCATTGGCTGTTTTGGCGCCTTTAATGACTGGCATAGCCATGTAGTCTTCAGCGAAGCGTGCATAGACTTCATGGATTAATGCCGCCTCTAGTTCTGCCTCTTCTTTGGTAGCATGAGCCGTATGTCCTTCCTGCCATAAAAATTCGGCAGTCCTTAAAAATGGGCGTGTACGCATTTCCCAGCGCACCACATTGGCCCATTGGTTGATTAATAAAGGAAGATCACGGTAAGACTGAATCCAGTCCTTGTAGGTGTTCCATATAATGGTTTCTGATGTTGGCCTTACAACCAGTTCTTCTTCCAGTCTGGCGGATGGATCAACGACTACGCCATTACCGTCAGGATCATTCATCAGCCTGTGGTGAGTGATAACAGCACATTCTTTGGCAAAACCTTCAACATGCTGGGCTTCGCGGCTTAAAAAGCTTTTTGGAATGAATAAGGGGAAATAGGCATTTACATGGCCGGTGTCCTTAAACATTTTATCCAACTG
>RFSX01000023.1 GCA_009923745.1 Chitinophagia bacterium | reverse complement strand
AGAATACTTGGCTTTGGAAGTACCACCGGAAGCACCAACCTGATAGTTGGAGATTGGAGCGGGATCAAAAATCACATCCTGCCAATTGGTACCTGCCTTGTTCGCCTTGTTCACATTAAACCTAGTTGTTCCTAATCCTGGATCAGTGATATCATTGGTATACACTGACATTGGATCGTAAGGAAGGCTTCCAAATACGTTGGGGAAAATATAATCTGCCATGGTTACGCCTCCGTTTTGATCAAAACGATACTGGGCAGAAGGTGAGCTCACCCAAGGAGTCTTGCCTGCACCCACATCGGCTTTGAAGAGGTATTTACCCAACTCCTCAGCATTCAACAGATCAAGCAATTTGCCTGGTGTCTGAGTACCGGTGTAATAATCGAAGGAAATTTTAGGATCACCTGCCTTACCTTTTTTGGTAGTGATGATCACGGCATGTCTTGGTATCTTATTCCAAAACCGATAAACCCAGCAGATGAATCAAAAATCTGCTGTGTATGATCTTATATTGGCCAGTGATTTCATAGATATAGCTCTATTTAAATCTCTGTTAAACTGTAGCTGTCCTGTGATACTATATATGCATGAGAATCAATTGGTTTATCCTGTTTCAGAGCTTGACAAAGAAAAGCACCTAGATCTCAGCTACGGCTATCTGAATTATAAATCATGTTTGGCTGCAGACTACGTCGTTTTCAATTCCTATTATCATAGAACTGTTTTTCTGGAAGCGTGTGAAGCCTTATTGATGAAGATGCCCGATGCCAAACACTCGGACTCTATCGATTTTATAAAAAGCAAATCAGCTGTCCTCTATCCCGGCATTGAGTTTATGGGGAAATATTATGTTAAACAGAATGCCAATCCCTCACCCATTATTTTATGGAACCATAGATGGGACTACGATAAAATGCCTGGGTATTTCGTCAAACTTCTGGATTATCTAGTCAGTCATAATAAGGCCTTTGAGATAATTATAACGACAGAGCCTGTTAATTCTGATTCAATGGCTTATACCCAAATAATGAATCGACATAAAGACAAAGTTATCCATCATGGACATCTTGAATCAAAGGCAGATTACTGGGAGTTGATTTCCAGGGCTGATCTATTACCTGTTTCACCAGGTCATGATTTTTTCGGGATTAGTGTTTTGGAGGCCGTAGCAGCGGGTGTGATCCCTATTCTACCCAAAGGCAAGGTCTATCATGAGCACTTTGGTACCGAAGCATGCCTATATTATGATTCTCTAGAAGAGTACATGGAATTATCTAAGAAGGTGCTTGAGGGAAATAGCAATTTTGACCATACTTCCCTATCTGAATCAGCATTAAGCTATGATATAAGGAGCTTGATCAAGGAATATGATCGTTATTTCGAAAAGCGAAATAAAGCTTAATAACTTATTTATATTCGCATTGGCATAAAAAACAGCCTATTTAATCGAATATCATTTGTAGAATGAACCCTTTAGGCTGCTTTTGCATTAGCCATTATACATTGTTAATTCAAACATTAATCTTAAATGAAAAAAATTACTATTCTCTTAGTTGCGTTTCTATTTAACGCAAACTTCAGCCAGCTTTCTGCTCAAGATATAATGGAAGGTATGGTCAAAATGGAAATAACAGAAGTAAGTTCAGATAATCCACAGGTTGCAGCCCAACTTGAAATGATGAAAGGAACATCTACCGAATACTATTTCAGCCCGGACAAATCACTTGTAAGTTCAAATATGATGGGTGGCATGATCAAAATGTCTTACCTGGTTGACAACAATACAGAAAACATGACTATGCTTTTTGACGCTATGGGGCAAAAAATGATGGTTGAAAGTACTAAAGACGAACGCAAGGAAATGGAAGAGCAGCAGAATGCCACTGCTGAACAAGTGGATATCACTTACGATGAAACGGATACCAAAGACATTCTTGGTTACAAATGCATCAAAGCCACTATTACGCCTAAGGAAAATGCAGATGTTCCAATGACGTTCGGTATGTATGTTTCAGAGGATGTCATGGCTAGCAACAAGCTCATACAAGGCTTGCAGGCTTTCAATCTGAAAGGGTTTCCTCTTGAGATGATAATGGAAATGCCTGAAATGAAACTGACATTCACGACAACAGAACTTAAGGATAGTATTGACAAGTCTGTTTTTGATGTCAATACTTCAGGATATACTAAAATGACTTTCGATGAATTCTCCCAGACTATGGGAGGTATGGGAGGTGGCATGGGCTTCTAGACTCCCCTCTTTATAAAGAAAAATATAAGGCCGGACTGCTGATTTAAGTATCCGGCTTTTTTATTATTTCCTTCCTGTTATTCTGGTCTTAATTATCGGCAAAATGCTTATATAAAAGTCCATTCATCAAAATATTTAAGAAATATCTTAGCCAGGTTTTCGGCATCGGATATTGCTCTGTGCTGAATCCCGGTAAATTCAAAGCCTTCTTTTTGTACGATCGTCTTCAATGTGCCCTTTACATTGCCTCCTTTCAGTCGATCAAATTGATTTTTGAGGTTTACATAACTATTCAGCCAATCTTCATCTAGACTGTGTATCTGGCACTCTTCCAAAAAGAGCTTTTTATCATTATTCCCCCATGAACAGACATAAAACTCCTCACTGTGCATATCAGCCCATTCCATAAATTGCTCCAAAACTTTCGGAAAATTTTGAGCACTATCAATCTGATCCTGTTTAATAGAGGTTAATTTTTTGCAAAATCCTGAAAGTCTAGGATTAATGGTCGGCCTAACGAAACTCTCAAAGCTTCCCAAGAATTCTCCATACTCATTGATACGCACTGCACCTATCTCTATTATTTCATTATAGCCTTTTGGTGGTCTTCCTAACCAACAGGTTGCTTCCAAGTCGTATATAATATAATTCAATGGCAAGTTAATCTAATTGTTTAATCTACACTACCTAAATCATAGTGTATCAATTTATTATGATAATAGTATAGCAATTTAAAGTCTTCGCAACAAAGACTGCTTTTACTTGCCCACTTAAGTGGGTCTTTATAATGATAAAGTCCAAGATTCTTTACGCCATCGTGTATGACTTCCTTCATGGACTTACTGAAGATGGCAGAAAACTTAACGTCATATTCCTGGATAGCCTTTAAATCTTCAAATGTTTTGCTGCATCTGGATTCAAAATCTTCATAATCGATTTCAAAGCTTTCTGTGGATATCCTGATCAGCTCAAACAAATCCAATTCAGGGTTTTCCTGCCTAAGCATTGTAAATGCAACATAGGCACATAGATGACTTGAGAGTATGATGTTCTCCCTTTTGAAACTATTTACAATCTTGTCAGCCAAAATTCTGGTATAGACAGATTCCCTTTGTGAATCAACATTTGGAACATCTTCCTTAGAGAAATATTTTTCGATACTTATCTCAACTTCCCTGTCATCCATACTCATACCCTTACGATCGACATAATTACCCAAAACATCCATAGGCTGTCCAAAGGAAAGATATACCTCACTATCATTACGTCTTAATGATCTGATGAATCTTAATATGACCCTGAACCATGAAGTTTTTGAACTGCCTCTATGGTATTTTTCTCTTCCAGCCTGTCGAAGATGCTGATCAATCAGGCTCCCTGCCTCCAGGACAAAATGATATCCGACTGTAAGCGGTACAACATATATCTTTTGATTAATATCATTCACAATGCAATACCGCTGTGCATCAATAACAGAATTAAGAAGGCCAAGTTTAAGTTTATCTTCGATCGCTCCACTCCTGGATCGGGTGCCGCCGGGAAAGAAAATATGATTCAGACCCTCTATCAGGGATAGACTGGCCATACTTTTTAGTGTTTCGAGATATATCGGGTTTTTTTTACGACGGTCTACCCTGTACGCGCCTAACCTGTTCATAAAATACGCCAGGACTTCGTAGTCATAAAGATTCAGGCCAGCACCATAAGAAAATGCCGGCACACCGACGTTTGAGTCAATGCCGTATCCGATCATTATGGAATCCAGATTACTATAATGAGTAGGTACAATAACCACAGTACCGTGATTAAAGAGCTCTCTGAGTTCATCGACATAACCATCAACAATAATCTTTTTTTGAAGATCCTTTTTACTTCCCCAGATACCCCTGTGTCCTCTTCCCCACCCGTTATTGAACAGCCTTTTAAAGAATGCCGTAAGAAACTTCCTGGAAAAATTAAAAGTCTTGGGAATAAAGAATCCAATAATTTCTTCGGAGTAGCGATGCACTATTCTTCTTAGCAACTTTTGCTGAGCCAAGGCGGGGTCTTCAGCTTGCTTGGCCTCATCAAGCTCTTTAACAAGAGACTTCCAGTACAATTTTTCATCGCCTGGATCGACACTCCATGGATTGTTTTTGACACGTTGCCTTTCCAGGTATATGGATTTATCCAACAAATCTTCAACAGAATGGGCAGATCGCATAAGACGATCCATGGTAAACTTGATAAGTCGTTCAATGAAGGCATCTCTTTCTTCCGAAAACCGGGTAATAGGCCAATCTTTCATAGAAGGCATTATGTGCGGATAGACATTAATATTGTCCTTCACTTTCATGCCCTTGATTGTTGATTCGTGTTATCAATAAACTCAAGTATATCCTGGATACCTGTTTGCTTCTCTGAGCTTGTCACAAAATAAGGAGGCACGGGGTTCCAGTATTCCGATAAGGAGCTTACGAGTTGATTTATATTAGCCTGGCGTTGGGTCTGTTTCAATTTATCAATCTTGGTGAAGGCGATAACTAAGGGTATATTATTTTCACCCATCCAGTCCATAAACTCTCTGTCATTTTCCTGGAGATCATGCCTGCTGTCAATAAGTTGAAAAACGCAGTAGAGGCTTTCTCTTAAAAGCAAATACCTCTCTATCATCTGACGCCATTTCTTTCTCTTGCTCTTGGATATCTTAGCATAGCCGTAACCGGGCAGATCAACCAGGTACCAGGATTGATTTATAAGAAATACATTGATAAGCTGTGTTTTACCGGGTGTAGAAGAAATACGCGCTAGGCCTTTACGGTTGCAAATTGCATTTATAAGGGATGACTTGCCTACATTGGACCTCCCAATAAAGGCATACTCTGGCAGGTCATGTCTTGGACATTGGGATTCATGTTCAAAGCTCCCTACAAATTCTATATCGCTTATTATCATTCCTGATTAACTGCTTTTCCCATTGCATATTGCATATGCAATAATAGAGAATATCAGGGGATTTATGAGATTAATTTGGGCCAGAACAGCGAATAGGCTATTTAGCGTGTTCTTAAGATAGTGCTTAAAAAAATCTAAAAAAGTGCTTTTGACGTATCTTTTTGATAACTAGCACCGTTTTTGATACAAATTAAACTATGAAAAAACTTCTACTATTATGTTCTGTCGTGCTGATAGGATTAAGCACACCAGCCTATTCACAGGTTGAATTCGGGGTAAAGGTTGGTTTTCACTCCTTTGATTTATCCAATCCTAAAGACATTATTTTGCCTGGTGACGAATCCATCTCATTCCGTGATGCTAAAATAGGTTTTCAGGGAGGCATCTACACCCACATTGGATTGGGTCGCGTATCTCTTGAACCTCGACTAATGCTTAACTCCACGCGTGTAGAATACAGTTTTAATGGTGATAATGGTGGAATATTTGACAACATTAAAGATGAGACTTTTACAAATCTGGACATCCCGGTTTTGATGGGCTTTGATTTCTTGTTTTTTACAGGCTTAATAGGACCTGTAGCTCACATAAATTTGAATGCAACCTCTGACCTGTTCGACATTGCTGGTTATGATGAACGCTTCAAAACCGCTACATATGGTTTCAGGGCCGGATTGTGTATGGCTATAGGGAATCTTGACCTGAGTTTGGAGTATGAAGGTAATTTCTCGGAATTCGGAGATCACATAAATATTGGTGGGCAACAATTTTCATTTGATGATACGCCAAGTCGCCTGGTATTCAACCTGGGCATTAGAATCTTCTAGTTGGCACAGTATTTGAATTTCATAATACAAGGATCTTACCCAAGATCCCGCAACTGTTAAAACCACCAATAAAAGCTCTGATTCATGTCAGGGCTTTTTTTATTGCAGGTTAACGGTACGAAACATTTCATTATGTTCATACTCCCTGAAATCGACCTGGGTAATCCCTGACACACCTTGTTCCTGCATGTAGACCCCATACAGCTTATCCATGGCGGCCATAGTCGACTTATTGTGTGTAATGATTATGAACTGAGATTCATTTGAGAATTCCCGGACCAGGCGACTAAACTTCTGAATATTAATATCATCAAGAGGAGCATCTACCTCGTCAAATATACAGAATGGAGCAGGCTTAAGAAGATATAAAGAAAACAGGAGGGCCGTAGCGGTGAGCGTTTTCTCACCACCTGAGAGTTGAGACAGCACCTTCGGTCTTTTGCCTTTAGGCTTTGCTACTATTTCAATATCTGACTCCAATGGGTCTTCCAGGTTAAATAATATAAGATCACAATCATCTTCACTGGAGAATAATGATCTGAAAACCTCTTTAAAATGATCTTTAACGCGGTAAAATGACTCCAGATACATCTTTGTCGCTTCCGTATCTATTTCACTTATCGTGGCATTGAGGGAATTACGGGCATCAAGAATATCATTACGCTGGGATTCCATATTCTCAAAGCGTTCTAGCATTTCATCATAAGCTTCGACTGCCATTGGGTTAATCTCCCCATAATTCTCAAGTCGTCTTTTGATCTTTTCGTAGCGTGCTTCGAGTTCTTCTATCTCTTTAGGGTCTTCAAGGATTTCCGCATCAAGATTCTTAACATCTAGATTGAATTCAATTTTTAGACGCTCTACGGCAGATCTAAGTTCAAACTCTATACCTGTCAGCTCATCCTTTAAGTCATTAATAATCAGTTGTTGGTTCTGACTGCTCCTGTTGAGGTTTTTAAGGTCCTCTTCTTTTTTTCTTATCTCAGATCGACTCGAGAAAAATTTCTGCTCTGTCTCATTTAGCTCGTCTTTTTTCTCTTCCCGTATTTGAGCTATACCAAACAATTCTTCTTCAAGAGATGCAATTTCAGCTTTATGTAGCTGCATTTGATTCTGGATGTCAACCAATTCATCCTCAGCCATACTTTGCTTGCTGCTCATCTCATTCAACTGCTGTGTTCTGAACTGGATATCCTTTTCGAGGTTCTCTATATCATTCTGGTGTTTTACCCAATTCAATTGCGCTTCAGTGTATTTATTGTTGATTTCGCTGTATGCTCTTGAAAGATCCTCAATCTTCTCTGACTTCTCTTCCAGTTCACCCCTTTTAGACTCCACTTTTGTGCTGACATCCTTAATAAGAAGCTCTGATTCAGCAATGATCAAACTGTCTGCATCCATAGTGTTTTTAATCGCTATGGTCTTAGCTTTCAAAGAATCTGTTGTGTTCTGATAGTTGCTTGCCTTGGTTTCAAACTCAACCTTTCGTTTTTCAAGCTGATTGATCAGTCCTGACCTTGTCTGAATTTCCGTAATGAGATCTTCGACCACCAATGCCTTTATCTTTTCTCCATAAGTTCGGATATTGGCTTCAATCACACGGATTTCCTCTTCCACTTCCGCTATGGCCGCTTTCAACTTTTTAAGTTCCTTTTGTCTCCCTATACGCTTACCGTCGAACAAGCCTACAGATCCTCCTGTGATCACATGCTTAGTCCTGTTGCTTACGCCAGAACTGGACAGGTAAACAAGTTCATCGTCAGGAAGAACCTCATCGATCAAAACATCTTCATCAATAATCACCACATTGGCAAGTAGGTGGTGTATCAGCTTATCATACTTGGCATTTGTTTTGACGACATTTACAGCTGCCTTACCATACTGTGACAGCTTAACCATATTGGTGCCGACAGCATCAAAGCTTGATAGTATAAAGAATTGCGACTTTCCTTTTTGGGCATTCCTTAGCAATTGGATTGACTCTCTCGCCTCTTCAACCTTATCCAATATAAAATACGACAGATAAGGCTCAAGATACGCCTCAACTGCCGAACGGTATCTTTCCTCACACTCAATAATCTCAGACAACACCGGTCTCGCCTTATTCCATTTCTTGGCCAAGAATTTGGCCGATTCAGGAAAGCCTTCAAGGTTGTCGACCATATCTTTCAAGAGATGGTACTCATTGCTCAGAGCATCCAGTTTTCTGTTGGCGCTTACGAGTTTATCCTTTTCAGCCGTTTGCTCTTCAGCAAGTCTGCTTTTCTCTTCCTCAATATTCTCAAGCTTAAATTGCAGGTCTTTGAGTTCATTTACAGCCTGATCGATTTCCTGCTGCAGAGAATCTATTTGTTTATTCAATGTACCGCTTTCGCTCGCGTACAACTGAAGTTCTTCTTCGGCATTTTGAAGGTTTGATTGCCTGTTTTTTTGGTTACTCCTAAGCTCTACAAGTTCTTTTTCGAGATCAAACCTTTGCGTTTCAATATCCTTGAGCTCTTCCAGGCGGGAATTATTTTCTCCCTGGATTTGCATGCGCTCATGATCTATTTTTTCAAAGCGCTCCTTCCATTCGAGGTATTCACTTTTTATTTTTGCAGAAAGGGAACGAAACTGCTCAAGTTTACTGAAATGCTCGTCGAGCATGGCTTCGATATTCTTCCCTGTCGCTTTAAATTCGATTGAATTTGACTCTACCCTGCTGGCATTCTGTCTTAAGAAATTCTGATTCTGTTTTTTTATTTCAATGAGACTTTCGGTCTTTCTTAAGGACTCAATAATATCATTGAATTCTTTTTGCTTGTCGCTCAGTTGTTTCTCGCCATCAAGGTTGTTTGCCTTCATCTGCTCAATTATGGCTTCCAGTTCATGGACAGAAGCATTGAATGACATGAACTCCTGCTGGGCCTCATCAAGTTTTCTCTTAAGGCTTTTCTGTTGCTCAATGGCTTTCTTTTGCTGCGTTACAGTTCGCTGAATACTGATCTCTTTATAGTTATCCTTGAGCTCATAATACTTCTTGGTACGGCGGGCTTGTTTTTCAAGAGATTTTAGATTCGATTGTAACTCAAAAAGAATATCCTCTATCCTATCCAGGTCATTCTGGGTATTCTTGAGCTTGTTGAGTGTTTCTCGTTTCCTGACTTTATACTTTGAAATACCGGCAGCTTGTTCAAACATTTTTCTACGCGCATGATCTTTATCCATCAGGATATCATCAACCATACCCAATTCTATGATAGCGTAACTGTTAGAACCTATACCTGTATCAAGAAACAAGTCCCGTATATCCTTTAGACGGCAAAGGACACCATTGAGCCTGTATTCACTTTCGTTGGTGTCATACAATATTCTTGAAATGGTAACCGTATCATATTCCAGGGGTATTAACTTTTTAGAGTTTTCAAATGTCATTGACACCTGAGCCATGCTGGCCCGCCGTTTAGATTTGGTACCATTGAAAATGACATCCACCATTTTCTCCAGTCTCAGCTCCTTGCTTTTCTGTTCACCAAGCACCCACCTTATAGCATCGACAATATTGGATTTACCGGAACCATTAGGTCCAACAATGCCTATGATCTCGTCATTGAAATGAATACTCGTTTCATTTGCAAAGCTTTTAAATCCCTTTATGTCTAGTCGAATAAGTTTCACAAGGCTGCAAATATAAATCTTTCACTAATATGAAGATATTTTATATATATGTTGTGCATATATTTACTGCAATTTAGAACCTAAGGTCAGCTATGCATAAAAGATTGGTTTTATTGCTTGTACTAGGCTTTACTGCTTGCAGTCAAAAGAATATGCCTAAACCAGAATCCAAAATGATACATAACACTGAATTCACTCCTCCAATTGCAGATAAAGTCCCTGAAAAACTCAGTATTCACGGGCATGACAGAATAGATAATTATTTTTGGATGAAACTGAGTGACGAACAGAAAAATGCAGATAAAAAAGATGATCAGACAAGAAAGGTAATTGAATATCTTGAGCAGGAAAACAGCTACACAAACGATATGACCAAACATCTCGAAGGCTTCAAGGGAGAGCTGTTTACTGAAATTGTAGGACGTATAAAGCAGACAGACATGTCTGTACCGTATTTTAAGAATGGCTACTATTACCTGACTCGATTTGAAGAAGGCAAAGAGTATCCTGTCTATTCAAGAAAAAAAGAAAGTCTCGAAGCCGAGGAAGAAATCATGCTTGATGTGAATAAGCTCGCTGAAGCTTACGATTACTACAATGTGGGTGGACTCGCTGTTTCCCCCGATAATAAAATACTCGCATTTGGCGAAGACACTTTGTCCAGAAGGATTTATACAATGCGTTTTCTGAATCTGGAAACAGGCGAATATTTGCCTAATACAATTGAAAATACTACGGGAAGTGTCACCTGGGCCAATGACAATAAAACGGTTTTTTACACACGGAAAGATGAAACTTTGCGGGCTTTCAAGATTTTCAAACACAAGCTTGACAAGACTCAAGCCGACATTGAAATATACCATGAACAGGACGAAACTTTCTCATGCTATGTGTACAAAACCAAATCACAGAAATATATTGTAATCGGTTCGTACGCTACAGTAGCAAATGAATACAGAGTTTTAGAGGCTGATAATCCGGATGGGAAGTTCAAGCTATTTACCGAACGAAAACGTGATCTCGAATACAGCATATCTCATTTTGGTGACTCCTGGTACATAGTCACAAATAGAGATGGAGCTAAAAACTTCAAACTTATGAGCTGTTCCGAAACCGATACAGAAGCAGATAAATGGAAAGACTTTATTGCCCATGATCCTCTGTCTTTAATTTCAGGCATTGAAATATTTAAAAACTACCTTGTTATCAATCAGCGTGTAGATGGCATAAGTCAGATAAAAGTAATGCCATGGAATGCCATGGATGATGCGCATTTTATAGAGTTTGAAGAAGAAGCCTATATGGCCATGAGTTCTACTAACCCTGAATTTGATACAGATATTCTACGCTTGTACTACAGCTCAATGACGACACCCTCAAGCACCTATGACTATGACATGTCTAGTCGCAAGCTGGAGTTGAAAAAAAGGCAAGAAGTACTGGGAGACTTCGACCCATCCAATTATAGTTCTGAGAGGATATTTATCGAAGCACGTGACGGTGAGAGGGTTCCTGTGAGCATAGTTTATAGAAAAGGCTTTAAAAAAGACGGCTCACAACCCTTACTCTTATATGGTTACGGATCCTATGGCGCCAGTATGGACCCATATTTCAGTTCGGTGCGTCTCTCTCTATTAGATCGTGGTTTTGCCTATGCCATAGCACATATAAGGGGAGGTCAGGAAATGGGTCGGCAGTGGTATGATAGTGGCAAACTTCTAAATAAGAAAAATACATTTACCGATTTTATCGATGCTGGTCAATACCTTACCGATCATAACTATACGAATAAAGACAATCTTTTCTGCATGGGAGGCAGTGCTGGTGGACTTCTTATAGGTGCCGTTATCAATATGAATCCTACCATGTGGAAAGGCGCAATAGCTGCTGTCCCTTTTGTAGATGTCATTACAACTATGCTTGATGAAAGCATTCCACTAACAACCGGAGAATTTGACGAATGGGGGAATCCTAAAAACAAAGAATATTATGATTACATCCTGAGTTATTCGCCTTATGACAATATTGAATCAAAGGATTATCCTGCCTTATTGGTTACGACAGGATTTCATGACAGCCAGGTTCAATATTGGGAACCTGCAAAATGGGTAGCCAAATTAAGAGAATTGAAGACTGACAAAAATCCCCTTTTATTGTTTACTGAAATGAGTGCGGGACACGGTGGGAAGTCAGGAAGATTTGAACGTTACAGGGAGACAGCCCTGGAGTATGCCTTTCTTCTTGATCTCGCTTCAAGAGCAGAATAGAAAAGTTCATGACATACTTTCTTTATAGATTGTCTTAAGCTTTTTTGATTCACTCTGCCAGTTGTAGATCTCTCTGGCTTTCAGAGCCTCGCTTTGACAAGCATGATATCTATCCGGGTCCTCTAGTGATCGTATTGCCTCAACCATGGCATGTACATCATACGATTCCAACAATAATGCGAAAGGATATTCATCCTGTATCATCTTGTATTCAGGAAAATTCATGGCTATTACGGGCAATCCAGCATGCATATAATCAAACTGCTTATTGGCCAGTGAAAAATAGTAATTCCCACTTTGAGGGTCCAATATATTCAAGCCAATACTGGCATGCGTCAAATGATACGCCAGCTGAGATGGGGCAACATATCCATGAAAAATGATTCGGCTCCTAGCCTCTGAATGACCAGCAAGGGATTTCATTTGATCAAACAAATCACCTTCGCCAAGTACATGCAATTCATACTCCTTTAATCTGGACATTGCTTCTATCGCTATCTCCAGACCACGCCCCTTATTAACCACTCCAATATATACAAGTCTTTTGTTTGCCAATTGGGGCAATTCAGAATATTTGTCTAAGGAAGGGACATTCATTATTATGTCAAAATCCGTATTAAATACTTCCTTGAATCTTGCTTGAAGAGAGGCATTAACGGTATACTTATATCTTATTTTAGAGAACAAGCACCGGGATATAGTTCTCCAGATCAGCTTTCTAAGCCTTTTACCCTGAAGTTCTGGCACTTCATGAAACAATTCATGAGCATCAAATACAATATTTTTTGACATCAAAAAAGCTGCCAGCCAGGCTGCAGGCAAGGTATCCACATCTACAGAAGAGATGCCTTGATACTGACGACGCAAGACGAGAGTAAAAAACAATCGCAGATTAAACTCCAGATAAAATAGTACACCCCTTTTGAAAATACATCTAATAATTTCAAGATTGAAGTCTCTTTGGTCCGCATTGTTATGATATGCCCGGCTGAACCAGGTAATTTTGTATTCATCAGTAAGAGACTTAATTATTCTCTGAATTCTCCGGTCATATTCATAATATGAACTCGAGCAAAACACTATATGCTTTTTCTGATTTTCCACTAGTTCCAAACAATCCTGTCGTTATCCACCATAAGAAGGTCTTCCGAGATTTTAGCTTCAAGATACTTTATAAATGTTTTTCGATTCGAATCGCCCAATTGTAGTAGAGTCCGGGACAAAGAAGCTTTATTCTCAACAAGTTGATCCAGGATCCTGTCAAGATCACTTATCGCTAATTGAGCTTCGCAATTATCACAAAACTTGCAATAGCCTTCTTCTTCGAATCCAAAATACCTACTAATATATGCTTGTCGGCATTCACTTGAGAATATGTAGTTCTCAATAGACTCTAACTGGCCTTCCTTTCTCATCTTCTTATCAGCATATACATTATCAGGAAAACCAATCTCGTTATGTCTATGTCTGTAGCCTTTAAAGCTGATTTGATAATCACCTACACTTTTGTGATACTCTCCAAGCTCTAACTTATGAATTCTATTCAGGAATTTGTCCACCATGTGCTCATTCAATTCCGACGTCCTGGCCAAATCCTTTTCATCTATTGCAGTGCTATCCAACAAAACACCATCGTAGTTTCGTAGAATCAATCTTATAAAATTCTCGAACTCAGTTTCCCCACCATTGACTTGCCGCAAATAAGATCTTACCGAATGTTCTTCAAGACTTAAACTGGAGCTGCTTTTAAATTTTTCAGATAAAATCAGATAACCTGCATCTTCAAGTATTTTCATGGAAACGAGGCAAAAGAGCTTGCTGTAATTGTAATTTTTACAAAAGGAATCCAGATCAAAATCCAACCACTGATCACCCACCGCACCTGCGGCTGTATCAAGAAATACAGCCAAATTTTTATAGAGGCTCCTGATCTCTTTTTCTGGAGGAAAATATCTTGCCAGCATCTCGCCAAGATCATTTAAATCCTGAGCACTCCACAAGAGATATGCCGTGGCCTCCAGTCCATCTCTTCCTGCCCTACCAGCTTCCTGAACATAGGACTCCAGACTATCTGGCAAATCATAATGTACAACCACACGTACATTAGATTTATCCATGCCCATCCCGAATGCCTTAGTTGCCACTACAAGCTTAATTTTCGAATTATTCCAATCCCTGACAATAGCCTGCTTTTCTTTTGAAGGCATACCTGCATGGAAAGCATATGCATCAATGTTTCGATTTTTCAAGGAGCTTTCCAGTCGTTTGGTTTGAATCCGACGACTCACATAAATAATCATTGGTTCATTCGTCGTATCTATCAAATGCAAAAGATCTCGCAATTTATTCTCCGTGCGATAAACTCTATAGGCAATATTTTCTCTTACTGGACTTTGGATGATTTGGGTTGCATCACAAAGCTTAAGATTCTTTATAATATCCTCCCTGACCTTTATTGTCGCCGTTGCCGTCAAAGCCACCGTATTAACTCCAGGCAGAAGTTTTTTAAACTCGTAAATCTGCCTGTATGATGGTCTGAAATCATGACCCCATTCAGAAATACAATGGGCTTCATCGACAGCAAGAAATGAAATATCCAGTTTACTCAAACGCGCAATCAGCATCCGGGAATGAAGTCTCTCTGGCGATACAAATAGAAATCGAACCTGGTCATCATAGATCACATTATCCAGTAGTCGATCATGGTCTTTTGAAGACTGTCCACCATGCAACATAACGGCTTTTAATCCTCTCTTTTGCAAGGAATAAATCTGATCCTGCATTAATGCAACCAGTGGACTGATTACAAGACATGTACCTCCTCGAATGATGGCAGGCAACTGATAGCATAAGGACTTCCCTGCGCCAGTCGCCATCACGGCCAGCGTATCTTTCCCTGCCAAAATAGACTCGATTACTTCCAACTGGCCTTCCCGGAAATTTGTATAAGCCCAATATTTTTCTAATATCTCTTTATAATCCTGAGACACCTATATACATAATTTTTTGTCTGTATAGTAAACCTATTTGTAGAAGTAAATACTTATTTCAGCATGAATAAAATAATTTAGCACAGCAATTGCATTAAAAGTTTAGCGGAAATATCGCGAAGACGCATTTTGATAAAACGCTCTTAGATAAAATCGCTTTATATTCGCAGCACTTTTGTATTCATCTAAACACAATTAAGCAATATGAAATTACTATTATCCAGTCTTTTGACAACGGTTTTTATTTTCAATCTTAATCTCACTGCACAGGAAGCGGGGTGGCATTTAGGGCCAGCTGACCCTGGCAGTTCAGTAGGTATATCCGCCAACAAACTTTACAGTGAAATACTTAAAAACAAAAATTCGCAAGCTGTAGTAGTGGCTGTTATTGATTCAGGTGTTGACGTTGAACACGAAGACTTGCGTGCTAATGTCTGGATCAATGAAGATGAAATTCCAGACAATGGAATAGATGACGACAATAATGGATACATAGACGATATTCATGGCTGGAATTTTATTGGCGGGACTGATGGAAGAAATGTAGGTCCGGATACTTATGAAGTTACACGTCTTTATGGCAAACTGAAGTATAAGTATGAAAACGCCAACCCGGCCAAATTATCAAAGAAGGATAAAAAAGAATACGAATTGTTTCTTAAGTACAAAGAAGAAGTCGACAAGGAAATCAAGAATGCTACGAGCCGTCTTGAAAACATTAAGAGAACAGAGGAAAACCTCATGAACAGTCTTGACGCTATAGACAAGGCCATTGGAGAAAAGGAATTGAGTTTTGAGACTTTGAAGTCCATAGATGGTCAGGATAAGCCTTCCTTGGCTATGGGTAAAAACATTCTGCTCGACTTTATTGCACGTGGAGAAGAATTGGTTTCAATCGATTCACTAAAGGCAATGATAGGCAGTGACATCGCAGACGCCATGGAATATTACCAGAACAAGGTAGACTTTGCTTATAACCCGGATTTCGACACGAGGGAAATAGTTGGTGATGATTATACAAACCAGGAAGAAAGATATTACGGCAATAATGATGTAGAGGGTCCGGATGCTTCCCATGGAACGCATGTCGCTGGAATAATTGCAGCGGTCCGCGATAATAATATTGGTATCGACGGTATTGCCAATAACGTACAGATTATGGCTGTAAGAGCAGTTCCTGATGGTGATGAACGTGATAAAGATGTCGCCAATGCTATTCGATATGCTGTAGATAATGGCGCCAGTGTTATCAACATGTCGTTTGGTAAAGGCTTCAGCTGGAATGAAAAAGTAGTGGAAGATGCTATCAAATATGCCGCTGATAATGATGTGCTATTAATTCATGCTGCAGGAAACAGCAGCCAGGACAATGACTCTGCAGATAATTTCCCTAATGATGAATATCAGGGAAAGGGCTTTCTATTTTTCAAGGGAAAGAAAAAGAACTTCAACAACTGGCTTGAAATAGGCGCTTTAAATTATAAAACGGGCGAGGAGTTGCCGGCACCATTTTCTAATTACGGTTCTCAGAATGTGGACTTGTTTGCGCCTGGAATGTCCATTCATTCGACCATGCCAAACGATGAGTATCAACCGATGCAAGGTACCAGCATGGCCTCTCCTGTAGTAGCTGGAGTTGCTGCTGTTCTAAGGTCTTACTTCCCTAGCCTGACAGCTGTTCAAGTAAAGAAAATATTGATGGCCTCTGTTTCAAAACAAGACACTGATGTCTTCTTGCCAGGCGACAAGTCTACCCTGGTTCCATTTTC
>RFSX01000220.1 GCA_009923745.1 Chitinophagia bacterium | reverse complement strand
ATAGATTATTAATTGGATGAGAAATCCGTCTCGACAGCTCATGGTCAGGAGCTGATAATCTTGATAATAAAGACAAGGACAACGCTGACAACCAAGCCAAAGAAGACCTTACCAAGGTCAGCCGCTATCATTCTGAAAAGAACCTTGTTCAGTTTTTTATGCACCCGTGCACGAATAGCAATTTCACGTCCCACCAGAAGGCCTATAAATATCCAGGTCGTGCTCATCGGAAGTTTGCCACCCCATAGTCCAAAATAATCATATTTAAAAACATAAAGAATGATGCCGTAAATCAGGTCAACGAAGGTGGCAGATCTTATATCTGCTGTATTTGTTTTTTCACGGACAACGTTTTGAACTGCTCCTCCTCTGCGATAGAATATGAATGCCAAGAGACCCACCATGATCAGCAAGGAAATGACGAAGCCAAATGCACTTAGTTCTTCTCCACCTTTGAGGTAAATGTATATGTTGGCAAGGTCCTGGGTAAGCCACTGAGACCAAAGGAATGCTGTCGTTATCCATTGGGCAACTGTCCAGAAATGCCTTTTACTTTCATCGAGTGGATTTTCAAGGAATTTTTTCTCAGTGATACTGCTGATGCCAAGGTAAATCAGGATGGCTGAGCTGAAAGCTATTATATAGCCCATGATGCTTTTGTGAATCATGCCTCCCAGCTTCTGCTCCGTGTCGAAAACGGAAGCAATCATATCACCAAGATCTCCTGTTATCTCATTCAAAGAAAAAAGGGAGAGGATCATGAATGTGGTACTAACAGGAATACCCAATCGGGTGATGACCATGAGTACGAGAGGAGGGAGGACAAAGTACCATTCGTAATGCGTTGGCATAACGAATTTGTCCAGTCTTCCATAATCTATATCAGCATTAATATAGCCATAGATCAGTGTAAGGCTAAGAATACTCGCAGCAAAAAGCCACAGAGTCTGCCAACGCACTTTCTGTTCGTTTGAAGTCAGGAAGGTTCCGAGGGTTTGAATGACATCGTTTCCTACTACAGAATAAGCTGCCAGAAAAAACCCGAGCCACATGAATAAGGCTGAAAGATCCATTAAGTTGAGATAATAATTTTCAGACCCGCCAAAAGTAAATAATTAACTCAAAAATCAAGAAAAAAGCATATTAAGAATCAAAGCTCGTTTGTGACCGATTCTGTTATCTCATGGATATGCTTCTGAATGGTCACCAGAGAGTTGAGGAGCATATTGTAAATCACAACACTGTTTATATTCAAATCTTCCTGGTTTGAAAGATTGAAATAGTCTCTTCGAAACTCATCATTCAGCTCTTTGACCTTGCGGTGCAGTTCATTCGAGACTTCAGGATCTATATCCAGATATCGATCCATCCTGAGATTGCTCAGGCATTCATTGATGGAGTGATCCAGTAAACTCATCATTTTATTAACATTGGAGCGCTGTAAAGGATTGAACCAAACCTTGTTTTCGA
>RFSX01000219.1 GCA_009923745.1 Chitinophagia bacterium | reverse complement strand
CTTAAAGGCTGTTTATGAACCTGGCTGAAGCTGAACTTAATCATAGGATCTGACCTCTAAAAGTCGTATCTTTATAGCTTTGATTCTTGTGTTTAATAAGGCCTTGATTGTGCCTCCCATAGCTGCATTTTTATGGAAGAAAAAGTATTGGTCATTGGCGGATTGGGCTTCATAGGCTTCCACCTGGTCCATGCTTTAGAAAGCAGGAACTATCAGGTGACAGTTTCTACAAGGTCATTGGGAAATAAAGAGGGGAGCGCTGTCTCACCTATTCAGATCGATCTGGAAACCATGTCTGATGAGGAACTTGCACCATTATTGGGGCCTTTCCAAATTGTCGTTTTTTGTGGTGGACTCGATGACCGGAATATCCCGACAGGCGATGCCTGGCAATACTTTTACAAAGGGAATGTGACTCCTTGTGTTCGTCTCGCAAAATTGTGTTCAGAAGGCAAGTTGGAGCACCTTGTGATTTTAGGGTCTTACTTCAGTCATTTCAACAGGAAGCATCCTGAATGGAAGATGCAGGAAAGACACCCTTATGTTTACAGTAGGCGCAGGCAAGAACTTGAAACACGCGAAGCTCTGGGCGGCAAGGCTTTCCTGACTGTTCTTGAAATACCTTATGTTTTTGGCTCTGCTCCGGGCATGATTCCTTTATGGAAGCCGCTTATCGATTACATCTATCGTATGCCAGTGGTTTTTTATACTAAAGGAGGGACAAATATTTGTTCTGTTGAGCAAGTTGCTCGCGCCATAGTCGGTATACTGGAATCTCCAATCCGCAGAGACAACTGGATTGTAGGAGGAAAAAATGTGAGCTGGAAAGAGTTGATTAAAATGATGGTCAGACCCATGAAAAAGCGAAAGTTGGTTATCACAGTGCCTAATATTCTGGTATACTTTAGTACCATTATTTTGAAGCTCTTGTTCAAGATAAAAGGCAAACAAAGTGGCCTGGATGCCTTTCACTTCGTATCGGTTCAGACAAAAAACACCTTCCTGGATACCCGCGAATCAATGGCTATGCTTGGTTATAGGCATGTTGATTTGCAAGCCGCTATAGACCGGACGGTAGAAGCTTGTGGCAGAGCAGCACATTAAAACTTAGCTAATCAATTTGATGTAGATTTTCTTGTCTCCCGTGACATTGAATTTTGTGGCATTGAAGGATGGGGTTCTGAAGAATGGACGCTTGTTGTTAGAAAAGCCATAAGGCTCTTTGGGATAGCCAATGAAGTTCATATTGCACAAGCCATCATTGTTGATGTCATGGAAAAGGACAATGGCATAGTCGCCATCGCTCAGATCGGGAAACACCACTTCTATTGAATCCTGTGTCACAGGTATTCGGAGCTTGTACATCTGAGATCCTTCATGAGGAAAATCATCGGAATCCTGGAAGATGCCTATCTCTATATCTCCTTCAATTGTTTTGATATTGCTTATCACCACAGTTAGAGTATTATCA
>RFSX01000218.1 GCA_009923745.1 Chitinophagia bacterium | reverse complement strand
AGTTGATCGACTGGTATTTCAGCGAGTGCTGCCAGCTCTTTTTTGATATGGGCTTTCAAGGATTTGGCCATCTTTTCGGGGTCCTTGTGTGCTCCTCCCAGAGGTTCTTTGACGATATCGTCAATCAAGCCGAAGTTGAGCATATTATCAGCAGTCAGTTTCAAAGCATCTGCGGCCTGTTCTTTAAAATCCCAGCTTCTCCACAAGATCGAGGAGCATGACTCGGGAGATATTACGGAATACCAGGTGTTTTCCAACATGAAAACGCGATCCCCAAGACCTATTCCCAAGGCACCACCTGAAGCGCCCTCTCCGATAATATAGCAGAGAATTGGAACTTTGAGTTGAGCCATTTCGAAGAGGTTTTTCGCAATAGCTTCAGCCTGCCCTCTTTCTTCGGCTTCCATGCCTGGATAGGCACCAGGGGTATCAATCAGGCAGATAACAGGATAATTGAACTTTTCAGCCAGTTTCATAAGGCGCAGAGCTTTCCTGTAGCCTTCGGGGTTGGCCATACCGAAGTTTCTGTATTGCCTCATTTTGGTGTTGACACCTTTTTGATGGCCTATAACCACCAGGGGTTGCCCATTGATTCTGCCTATGCCTCCGACAATGGCATGGTCGTCACCATAATAGCGGTCTCCATGTAATTCGATAAATTTTTTGAACATGGTCTCAATGTAGTACAGACTGTAAGGTCTTTCGGGATGCCTGGACAGTTGCACCTTCTGCCAACCGTTCAGGTTGGAGTAGATTTCCTTTTGTTTATTCTTGATTTTGTTTTCAAGCTCCTTGATCTTGTCACTGACATCGATGTCACCTTCCGCTTCAATTTGCTGGATTTTCTCCAACTGTTCGTAAAGCTTTTCAAGGGGTTTTTCAAATTCCAGGAAAACCATATTGCAAAACATTTAGATTTAACAGATTACGAAGGTAAGGATTGCAGGCCATAAAAAGCCAAAAAGATATCCATTTCAGACTGTGGATAGACATCTTCGATTATGAATTAGTTAAACGTTAAATATGTAGTGTATTGCTTTTCAATAAATAAGAGAACTCGAACAATAAAGATCCTTTGAATTGCAATCAAGCTTAATGTGCAATTTTTAAAGTAAGTGCATCATGTTCAGTGTGTAGAGGTATTCACCTGAATGTAGAATTCAGATGATAAAATCAGTTTCTGGAATAACATATCTTATTGACTCTTCATCTTCAAGCTGCACTAAAATGACTATATTGAAATTTTAAGAGGAGCACCTGACACGTTTGACAGATGCTCCAATGAGTCAAAAAACAGTCTTTATAAAAAATTCACACTACCTGTTTTTACATCGTACATTGCGCCTGTAATCTCAATCTCTCCGTTTTCTTCCATCTCATTCAATACAGGACTTTGTTTTCTAATGGCGTCAATAGTCAACTTAACATTTGCTTCGGCTACCCTGTTTACGAAGTTGAGGTTTGAAGAATCTCGGGCTTC
>RFSX01000217.1 GCA_009923745.1 Chitinophagia bacterium | reverse complement strand
AAAAGCCAAACATCTTGGTGGAACACCATTCATACCTGAAGCACAGAGACAGATCGTTGTTTATCTCTTCAAAAAGGATCTTATTTCCGACACTATTTTTGTATAAATTTCGTGTGATATCATACTTGCCTGCATCCCGGCATGAAAACGGTTCCCATACTTCAGGACCCCCATTATGGTTTACCAGAATGATAGTCTTGCAACCTGTTGTATCAAAAGCCTCGGTGATTTTATCATCAGTGTAGTAAGGGAATAGAGCAAATTCTGAGTTTTTCCGACCTGCTGTAAGTCCGCCATTACTGGAAATAAACATCCAGTGATTGGAATCACTGACAATGCTCATAAAAAAAGGCCGCATTGAGTCACTGTCACTGATTCTGTAATACGACTCTCCATTCAGATATAACTGATCTATTCTTGGAGTTTTATTTATCATCATGTATTTATTCTATTTGAGTTTTAACAAAATTGAAAACAGCCTGCAATTAAGTAGTTTTGATTCTTTCTATTTGGATTTAGCACGATAAATAAAATGGCTCTCTTCGATTCTGTTAAAAAATTCATTCAATTCATCTATATCATAATTACCATCAAATAGCTTGTATTTATTGATGTCCTTGATTACATAATAGGCCTTTCGCGGTATTAATTCATAATGCCCATAAGCATCAGGATGGCCTTTCGCACAAATGCCGAACCATTCCTCATTCATGTTATTACGACCTTCGGTGTAATCCTCTATGTAGCCTCCATTGGACCAGCTTGCTATATTATCGTGTACGGATAAATTCCTGGTCTGCCCGTATTTCCACCAACCGTCGCTAAATTGAAATGTAAATCCGCCTATACAGTTTCCATTTTTGCCGTAACCGTAGGCGTTTTCAAATATCTCTTTCCAGTTGTAGAAAAAATATCTTGCTTGACTATCGCTGTCCTCTACCCCTGTAATCATGTTATATGCATCTGCACCGAACTCCGTAAATAAAATAGCCTTACCTGTCGTCTTCTTTACTTCATCAAAAGTGTCGCCGAAAGATTCACCACGATACATATTAGTACCTAATATGTCTATATCAGGGCAATATCTCTGAATCAGATCAAGATATTGCAAATCGCCATTACAAAAAGCCACAGGGTGATAGGGGTCTATAGATTCGATGAGCCGTGCTGCCTCATTGAAAAGCTTATATAATGCAGCGGCCTCTGACTCCTTCAAGAAAGGATCCAAAGGAATATCTTCAGTTTCAGAGCCTTCCCAAAACAGACCATAATTATTCTCATTCCCTAGTAAGTAGAGCAATAAGCCCGGAGTATTCCTGTAAGATTGGGTAAGGCCTTCCAATTCTTTCAGCAACTTCTCTCTAACCAGATCATCTTTGTATACCGTCCGACTTTTCCATTGGTTGTTAATCTCAAGACCGTAGCGTCCAAATGGATGATTTAAGATTGTAAAGATGCCGTATTCTTCGTAAATATGACTGATCCATCGGGCAGGAACA
>RFSX01000216.1 GCA_009923745.1 Chitinophagia bacterium | reverse complement strand
CAAAGTAAATGATAAAGCGGGAATAGGAAACCGCCCTTTTTATTACTCAGACCTGTTTGTTGACCCTCAGAATGAAAATCGAGTGTATACAGTATTCACTTATGTCAATATTTCTGAAGATGGGGGTAAAAACTTTAAAGAATTAATGCCTGCCTATAATGCAAATAATGGTGTGCATCCTGATCACCACGCTTGGTGGATACATCCTGAAGATGGTTCTTATATGATTGACGGAAATGACGGCGGACTGAATATAACACGAGATGGGGGAGCCTCTTGGCGTTTTGTTGATAATATTCCCGTAGGGCAGTTTTACCACGTGAGTACTGATAATGAATTTCCTTATAATGTGTATGGGGGGATGCAAGACAATGGCTCCTGGAGAGGACCTGCTTATATTTGGAAAGCCCAAGGTATTCGCAACTCCTACTGGCAAGAGATTGCTTTTGGAGATGGATTCGATGTAGTCCCAGACCGAGATGATTCGCGTTATGGATACGCGATGAGTCAGCAAGGAAATGTATCGCGTTATGATTGGCAAACAGGAAATAATTATACCGTACGCCCCACACATCCTGATCCTAATATCAATTTAAGATTTAATTGGAATGCAGCCATTGGGCAAGATCCTTTTGATAATAGTACGGTATATTTTGGAAGTCAATTTGTTCACAAAAGCTCCGATAAAGGACTTACTTGGGAAGTTATTTCCCCTGACTTGACGACTAATGATCCAGAGAAACAAAAACAGAGTGAAAGTGGAGGTCTCACTTTAGATGCTACAGGGGCAGAAAACCACTGTACATTATTGGTTATTGAGCCTTCACCACTACAAAAAGACCTACTTTGGACAGGGTCAGATGACGGAAGGGTGCACCTTACCCTTGACGGAGGGAAAAGCTGGACTGAAGTAACAAAAAATCTAAAAGAACTTCCGCAGGGCAGTTGGATTGCACAAATTAAAGCTTCAAATAAAGAAGCAGGAACCGCTTTATTGGTAGCCAATGATTACCGACGCTTCAATTATGCACCTTATGTCTTTAAGACGACAAATTATGGAAAAACATGGAAGCGTATTGTGGACGAAAAAGATGTATTTGGCTATGCCCTGAGTATAGTTGAAGATCTAGAAACCGATCAGCTTCTGTTTTTAGGGACAGATGATGGGCTGTATTACTCTACAGATGGTGCTACTCAGTGGACTAAATTTGATGCAAAAGTTTTTCCAACAGTATCGACGAAAGATTTGGTCATTCATCCCAGAGAACACGACCTAGTCATCGGTACATTTGGAAGAGCCCTTTGGGTACTAGATGATATCAGGCCTTTGCGTGCCATTGCACAAAATCCTGAGCTCATCACAAGAGAGTCCCACCTATTTGATCCTCCTACCGCTTATTTGGCTGCCTACCAACAACCCACGGGTTCACGTTTTGGAGGAGATGCTCTTTTCAATGCTGAAAATAGAAAATCGGGGAGTATGTTGACCTATTTTTATACT
>RFSX01000215.1 GCA_009923745.1 Chitinophagia bacterium | reverse complement strand
TCAAAAATTATGGGAAACATCCGGAGCGTTCCACTCTTTTTTTATAATGTCCATGGCTTTATGGGGGACTGTAATTGGCGCTCTTTTTGGAGGATGGCCAACGGATAAGCTGGGACGTAAAAAGACTTTGTTCTGGATTGGTGTACTATATCTCTTGTCAGCTGTGGGTTCATCCCTGGCATGGGATCCATTCTCATTTTCATTTTTCAGATTTATTGGAGGATTGGGCGTTGGGGCTTCTTCGGTGGCTGCCCCTACCTACATTTCAGAAATAGCACCCAGTAATGACAGGGGTAAGTTGGTAGGCCTGTACCAGTTCAATATCGTATTTGGTATCCTCGTTGCCTTCCTTACCAATTTCCTTATTGGCGAATGGGCAGGAACTGGCTCTTGGCGGTTAATGCTCGGCATTGAAAGCTTGCCTGCAGTCCTTTATATTCTGTATGTTACACGAGTGCCATACAGCCCACGATGGCTAATACTTCATAAGGATAGTGATTCTGAAGCCAGGGCTGTGTTGAGTCTTATAGAACCACCATCCCGGATAGACTCCAAGATTGAAGAAATTCGAAATTCAGTACCCCCTCATTCCGAGGAGCGTTTTTTCAGTAAAAAGTATTCCTGGCCTGTTGTCCTGGCTTTTTTACTGGCCTTCTTCAACCAGTTGTCAGGGATCAATTTTGTGCTCTACTATGCACCACGCATTTTTGGATTGGCAGGAATGGATGAGGGGACAGCATTATTGTCCTCTACAGGAATAGGAGTTGTGAACCTCGTATTTACCATGCTTGGTATATACCTCATAGACAAAGCAGGAAGACGGGTGCTAATGCTTATAGGTTCAGCAGGATATATCCTAAGTCTGAGTGGCATTGCCTGGTCATTTATGTCAGGTGCAGAAGGCTTTTATGTGCTTATATTTGTTTTCGCTTTTATCGCTTCTCACGCTGTTGGTCAGGGTGCTGTTATTTGGGTATTCATTTCTGAAATATTCCCTAACGAAATGCGGGCATATGGTCAGGCTTTTGGCTGTGGAGTGCACTGGGTTTTTGCTGCACTAATAACTTTGGTGACCTTGCCTGTGATCGATTGGCTCGGTTCCAATCCATGGAAGCTTTTCGCCTTCTTCGCAGGCATGATGGTTTTGCAATTATTGTATACTTTATTTATGATGCCGGAAACCAAAGGCGTTAGCCTTGAAGAACTTCGCAGAAAGATGATAAGATAAGTCAAATCAATTGACTCGTCTTTGCTCTTCTTCAGAGCCAGCTTTTATGTCCCCTAAGGATTTGACGTTGTTGTTTCGAAAGTTGAATGCATAGCTTCCATCGAATTCATTGAGATTTAGGAAGTTTTCAAGCATTTTATATCCATCAGGAGTCATTATGGATTCAGGATGAAATTGCACTCCGTAAACGGGGTAATCTCTGTGTTGAATAGCCATTATTTCATGGCCTTCACCAGTACAAGTGACCTCTAATGAATCGGGAAGTATGGTTTCGTCTGCTACCCAGGAATGATATCTCCCGGCTTTAAAAATTTCCCCGATGCCTTCAAAAAT
>RFSX01000214.1 GCA_009923745.1 Chitinophagia bacterium | reverse complement strand
TTATTGCTTTATTACACAATATTTTTTCTCATTTATTTTTCCATAATAATTATCGCATTCATTTGCATCAACAAGCTGTATAGATTCTATGCTCTGGCCCAGAACAATCGCAGAAAGCCTAGTCTTGATATGAGTCTTAAAGTTTTTAGTTTGTTAATTTGCCTCAATTCTCAATTCATGCTTTACTCCAATGTCTCAGCAAATAATTAATACGTGGAAATCCCAACTGCATGCACGGGCTATCCATATATACAAATTGCTGCTTAAGCTAAAAGCAAAGTCCAATGTCCAAAATGCTGAAAATATCCACCAGAAGGTTTTTTCTGAAATGGATTGCCTCCAATGCGCAAACTGCTGCAAAAGCATACCGCCTATAATATCCAAAAGGGATTCAAAACGCATCGCCAAGCACCTCGGTATGCGTCCCAGTGAATTTGACAACACTTATGTCAGAATTGATGAAGACGGTGATCGGGTATTCAATCAAAGTCCATGTTTCTTCCTGCAGGAAGATAATAAATGCAGCATTTACGAAGTGCGCCCGGCAGCGTGCAGGGCCTACCCCCACTCCGGCAGTTTTGATTTTTTCAATCATATAAGACTGCACAAAAAAAACTTCCGCCATTGTCCGGCCTTATTTGAAATTGCGAGAAGAATAGTAGAGGACCAAAAATAGATCCCTGGATTTCTTTGCTTCGCAATGGTATTGTCCTTATTGGATCTGATTACTCGCTAACGTCCAAAAGCTTTAAGGCATAAAACTCGAGCAACTTCTTTAACTCACTATGCTGAGAATCCCTGTCCTTGATATCGGTAAGGCGAGGCAGGTGATGTGCAAAATAGATCTGGTTATTGGCCATTTCAAAAAGGTTACTGGCTAGACTTGTCGGATAAGGAAAATCAGATTTCACCTCAAGGATAATCCCCGATAGAAATATAACCAGTTCCTTATAACTGCTGAATAATTGGACCTTATTTTCCTGGTCGACTTCTTTGGTATGATAGGCCTTTGAGCCTTCAGCAATCACAATCCGCTGAAGAATGGATTCATTGATATAAGAGATCGTCTGATTTTCGTAAGATGCATTGATAATACTATCTATAGCTATTTCAAGTCTCTTTTTAGGCTCTCGTACATTCATAATACCTATCTCTATAAGATAATGCACCCATTCCCAGTACCATGACACAAGATACACCAGCAGCTTATGCTTATTTTCAAAATACCTGTATACGGAAGCCTCAGTTGTATTAATTTGCATAGCCAGTTTGCGGAATGTAAAAGCCTCAAATCCAAGCTTATCTATAAGTATAATGCTGTTCTCCAATATGCGATGCCCCACCTCCGTTTCCTGAGGATTCTTCAGATACATCTTCTCATTGAGATTGAAGCTTACTGTAAAAGACATAGATCTTGTAAACTATTAAGTACTTTATGGGTTAAAAGTACATTAATTTATTGAATCATTTAAAAGATGTAGGCATGCATGTAGAGATTCATCACAATGACGGTCTATTAAATGATCTTCTACTGCAAATTCCTGTAGGAATACAAATCGTCATCGATCATTTTGGAAGACCCAAAACAGT
>RFSX01000213.1 GCA_009923745.1 Chitinophagia bacterium | reverse complement strand
TTCGAAGGAATACATCCCACATTAAGGCATGTACCGCCCAGTACGCTGTAGCGCTCAATGATGGCTGTTTTAAATCCCAACTGAGCAGCCCTTATAGCCGCCACATATCCGCCGGGGCCTGAACCCACGACAACAACATCATACTTCATCTGGTCTAGTTATCTTTTTTGTTCGAATTATTACCCTTGTTGTTCCGGTTCCTGTTAGATTTATTACGTCTGGATTTGCCTTGAGGTTTTTTATTTTCATCAGTATTTGATGAAGCCTTGTTTTTATTTGTTTGAGGCTTACGATTATTGCCAGGTTTGCGTTTGTTTCTCCTGCTTTTTCTGCGTCGTTTGACATCAGGCAATTCAATTTCACCGGTTACATCAGCGAAATCAAGTTCTATATTTTCATCAAATTCATCCGAGTCTGTAACCTGAACAGGTGCCTCTTCAAGGCTTGCCAAATCCTCGATCTTCTTGCCTTTTTTATTCATTTCGAGGAGCATCTTTACTTTCTCCTTAGAAATGGCAACAAGTGGTCCTTTGAAATTTTCTTTCTGTATCGAATAGTACATGATGCCTTTAAAGATATCGGTCTTTATAAGCTGGGCTTTGCCGCCTTCAAGCTTCAAAACATCCGCTTTATCCGGAAAATCACCCAAAGCATCAATATAGGTGTCCAATTCATAATTCAGACAACATTTAAGTCTTCCACACTGCCCAGTGAGCTTGGTTTGATTGATGGCCAGATTCTGGTACCGCGCTGCTGTTGTCGTGACGGTTTCAAAATTGGACTTCCAGGTAGAACAACATAATTCCCTGCCGCAGGTCCCTATGCCTCCAATAATAGAAGATTCCTGGCGCGAGCCAATTTGCTTCATTTCGATTTTAACTTTGAATTCCTTGGCATACAATCTTACCAGTTCCCTGAAATCAACCCTGCCTTCGGCAGTATAATAGAAGGTCGCTTTCCGCTTATCACCCTGATACTCGACATCGCCAACTTTCATTTCGAGGCCAAGTGTTCTGGCTATCGCCCTTGCACGGATCATGGCTTTCTTTTCGAGTGCCCTTGCTTCAGCCAACTTTTCAAGATCTCTCGCATTGGCAATACGAATCACCTTATAGATAATGCTTTCTTCGGCCTTGCCTTTCTTTTTCATTTGAAGCCTTACCAGGTCCCCCGATAGAGATACCCTGCCGATATCATAGCCATTGGATGATTCCACAACAACCATATCACCGGTAATAGCTTCGGTGTGTTCAGGGTTAATGAAAAACTTCTTATGATTGCCTTTTTTGAAGGATACCTCTACCATACGGTATTCCATCGGATCGTGGATATCCAGTGTGGAAAGCCAGTCGAAAGTATTCTTCTTATTGCAACTGCCACTTGAGCAGTGGCCTTTATTTCCGCATCCCTGAGGGACTCCGTTTTTTGTTACTGAGCACGATGCACATCCCATCTCTTCTGTATTTATAATAGAGGCCATGAAACATCTCACATATGTGAGTCAACTGCGGCCGGACACGTTGTTTTAATGTATATAGAATGCAATTTGCATGCCTTTGATATCTTAAAAATTGATATTCAAGGCCTTAC
>RFSX01000212.1 GCA_009923745.1 Chitinophagia bacterium | reverse complement strand
TTTTTTTGAACATGATTTTCCTGAAGTTCAAACCTTCAAGCTCGAACAAAATTACAGGTCGACACATCATATCGTAAAAGCCGCCAATGATGTCATCACATACAATAAAAAACAGATCAAAAAAGAGATCTGGACAGACAGGATAGAAGGCAATAAAATAAAACTTCTAAAGGCGATGTCCGATACGGAAGAAGGGCGGATGGTAGCCAATGCCATCATAGAACAAAAAAACAGATTCTCCCTGGCTAACAGCGATATAGCTATCCTCTACCGGATCAATGCGCAATCCAGAGTTTTTGAAGAGCACCTGCGTCGCTTCAATATAGCTTACAGGATTTACGGAGGTCTGTCATTCTATCAGCGGAAGGAAGTCAAAGACGTGCTGGCATACCTCAGACTGGCAGTCAATACTCGCGATGATGAAGCGCTTAAAAGAGTGATTAATTATCCCAAGAGAGGGATTGGACAAACAACAATTGCTAAGTTGTCACAGCTGGCTGATGACAATGAAATATCTATGTGGCAGTGCTTGGCACAGATTCATCTGTCAGCACGGGCTAAGACTTCCGTCGGTAAGTTTGTCGATATCATAAAGTCTGCCCAACAGAAAGCCGCTACGGAAGATGCCTACAAAACAGCTCTTCATGTAGTGAAGAAGAGTGGCATAGTCGACCTCCTGAAAGCTGAAAACAGTATGGAGGCACAGAACAGGATTGAAAACATCAATGCCTTGCTTGACGGTATCCAGGAATTTGTCGAAGACGATGTGCTTGATGAAGGGGAAGATATCAACAGACAGGAACGAACACTGGCCAATTTCCTGCAAACCATTTCATTGATGACGGACCAGGATGAAGACAGTACAGATGCAGATTCTGTAACGCTTCTCTCTGTGCATTCAGCGAAAGGCTTGGAATTCAGATCCGTATTTGTTGTAGGGCTGGAAGAAAACCTTTTTCCTTCATACCTTTCTCTTTCTTCACCGGATCAACTCGATGAAGAACGGAGGCTGTTTTACGTAGCTATCACAAGAGCAGAAGAACACCTTTCTCTGAGTTATGCCAACAGCCGCTATCAATATGGTCAGATGCGCTTCAATGATCCAAGCAGATTCCTTGATGAGATTTCAAATGACAATATTGAAAACACGATCAGCCTCAAGAAAAAGGTCGAATTCGGTCCACCAAAAATATTGGGTCGCTTCAAACCTGTCGCAGCAGCCAAGCCAAAAGCCTTAGCTATTGACCCTAAAGATTTTAAACCCGATCCGAGCAGCAGCATAGAGGCAGGGCATAAAGTGCTGCACATGAAATTTGGAGTAGGAGAAGTAAAGTCTATTGACGAACGCAGAGTGGCTACAATCCTCTTCAAAGACCTCGATGACAACGCTGAAAAACGCATAATGCTCAATTATGCGCGCCTGCAAATACTGGACAAATAGCCCAGGTAAAATAATCACAATCGAAAAATGATAGGAGATATTATATTATGATTAATTTTAATAGCATAAGTAATTATACAGGAATTTTAAAAGCTTTAAGCTAACGAAGATTTTCTTTGTGTGGCAATGTTGTATACAATGTAAATGCC
>RFSX01000211.1 GCA_009923745.1 Chitinophagia bacterium | reverse complement strand
TTGTGGTGCTGTCCTTGCCTGTTATTTTCTAATTCACTTATTGATTGATTCCTTTGAATCAGTCCGTTTACCTTTTTTATATTTTTTCATTTAATGCTGACAGCTGTTCAGCAGCAATATTTATTTCGGTAAAATTAAATACAACAATGAGTTCAGTACGAAATTCAGTTCAACTGGTAGGTAACCTCGGAAAAGATGTAGAAATAAAGGAATTTGATTCGGGTTCTGTAATGGTCAGTCTTACGCTGGCAACAAATGAATATTATAAAAACAGCAAAGGAGAAAAAGTTCAGGAGACGCAGTGGCACAAGGTTGTAGCTTGGGGTAAGCTTGGAGAATTGATGCATAAGTATCTTGCCAAGGGTTCGGAAGTTCTGGTCAAGGGCAGGTTAGTCTCAAGAACATATAATGACAAGGAGGGTAATACACGATATGTTACCGAAGTGATTGCCAACGACTTTATCGTATTTAGCAGGAAACAGGAATTGGCAGCCTGAATAAGTTTTCGGTATTCTTAAGCCTAAACATCTCAGCCGATTTTCTGTTATCGCTTTGATGTTGTTTAATATTAGCTATTCCAGTAAGAAAACTGAGGGCGAAATCAATGCGCTTATGGGGGATCCCTTTTCCTTCATTCAAAGGATAAAAATGGGTGGTGTCGGCACCTCAAAGTTGCAAATTGTAGAGGCCTCCCAGAATATAGCCGATTTGATCCAGGACAGAAGTGCCAGCCACTACTGTTACCTTGAATTAAGACCTAAAGGGTTGATGGTTGGCTTTCAATCCCATCTGAGGAGTTTTGTTCTTTGTATCCCTTTTTATGAATTGAGCATTTATTATAATGGAGGCCTTTTGAGTATTTATGGTAAATCAGGATCCTTTAAATTGGAAGCACCATTTAACTCAAGGGTTGACAAAAAGTATCTGAGTAAGGTACTGTCCATGAAAGCAGAATTTCTATCTGGTCAAAACTTTAATGCATAGCATGGAAAATATTTTAATTGTCGGCGGTAGCAGAGGAATTGGAGCATCTGTTTTAAAGCAAAACCTGGATAGGTATAACTGCATTAATATAAGCAGAACTGAGCCAGAGATTGATCACTCTAGACTTCAAACTTATGCCTGTGACGTACTCACAGATGAATTGCCGGATATTTCAGAATTATCAGGTCTCGTGTATTGTCCGGGTTCAATAAACCTGAAGCCTATCACTTCTTTGAAAGAAGAAGATTTTATCAAGGATTTCAGCATTAATGTACTGGGAGCTGTAAGAGTAATAAAAAAATACCATAAGGTTTTGAAAGAAGATGAGGGTGCATCGATTGTTTTTTTTAGTACAGTTGCAGTTTCGCAAGGCATGCCCTTTCATAGTTCGGTGTCTGCTGCCAAGGCCGGTGTTGAAGGCCTCGTTCGATCCCTCGCTGCAGAGTTTGCACCCAAAATAAGGGTCAACTGTATTGCCCCAAGTATCACGGATACGCCTTTGGCCACTGGCATACTGAGATCTGAAAAAAGCAGAGAACGAATTTCAGAAAACCATCCCTTGAAGCGCATTCTGGGAGCTGAAGAAGTGGCATCACTGGCCAGTTA
>RFSX01000022.1 GCA_009923745.1 Chitinophagia bacterium | reverse complement strand
ATATAATTGTTTGGTAATTTTACTTTCTCAAATTTACTGTTCATTTCTTCATAGTTTTCCATAAAGATATCAACACATGAGAGCGATTATTCAACGCACCAACACAAGGGCTTCTGTTACTGCAAATAATAGTGTGTCTGGTGAAATCGACAAGGGCTTGATTGTTTATCTGGGCATAGAAGAAGAAGATAGTCATGAAGATATTAATTGGCTATCACGTAAAATTGTAAACATGCGCATTTTCAGCGATAATGAAGGGAAAATGAACATGTCTTTATTAGATATAAATGGTTCCCTTCTGGTTATCAGCCAGTTTACCTTATACGCCAGTACAAAAAAAGGAAACAGGCCTTCTTTTATAAGATCCGCCAGGCCGCCATTTGCCGAGCACATGTATAAGAGCTTTTGCGAGCATATAAGAGAAGAGTATAATATAAATCTTGCCGAAGGTGTTTTTGGTGCGGACATGAAGGTGAGCTACGTAAATGATGGACCAGTAAGTATATTTATAGATACAAAGAATAAAGAATGACAATACAGGAGCTTCAGCAACGGGTGGACAGTTGGATATCAGAATATGGGGTGAGATATTTTAATGTACAAACGAACACGCTGTTGCTGGTTGAAGAAGTCGGTGAACTGACTCGGCTGATTGCCAGAAAATATGGTGAGCAGTCATTTAAAAAAGAGGAAGACAGACATATGGCTGAGGAACAGATAAAGAATGAGATTGGTGACATTTTATTTGTTTTAACGTGCTTATCCAATCAAATGGAGCTGGACATGGAAAACATTATGTTAGATAATATGGATAAGAAAACACAACGGGATAAAGAAAGACACCGGGAGAATAAAAAACTAATGGATTGAAACGAGAAATCAGCATATTGGCAAAGCTTGAAAAAGAGCTCAGTCTTAAGGAGCTTCAGATTAAGAGTTTGCTTACTATTACCCAGGCGATAAATGACAATGTCTCTGCAGAGGGACTGTTTAATATGTACAGGTCCTTTTTGAGCTGGGAAATGGGAATCAATAAAATGATCTTGTTTATTAAAGGAGATAACAGGTGGATATCTGCCAGTCAGATAAACGTTGATGATTTTTATCATGAAACATTAATAGAGGCCTGTCAAAGGTTCAAGCGCCTCCACACAGTAAAGGATGATGATCACGAATACCTGAAGATTTTTGATATAGTTATTCCTGTTTTTCATAAAAACAACGCTATTGCTTATGCTTTAATTGGTGGCATAAAAGACACCGAGGACCTTTACAATAAGATTCAATTTATAACTACGATCACAAACATAATAGCAGTAGCTATCGAAAATAAGCGCTTGTTTAGAAAGCAGATCAAGCAAGAGGGGCTGAATAAGGAAATGGAACTTGCAAGGGATTTTCAGGAAGCTCTCATACCTAAAAAGTCATTTACAACAGAGAAATATGAAATAGACACATATTATCAGCCCCATTTTAACATAGGGGGAGATTACATAGATTATATAAAATTCAGCGAAAACCGATTTGCCGTAGTAATAGCAGATATATCGGGCAAAGGGGTAGCTGCGGCTTTATTGATGTCTAATTTTCAGGCCATGTTGCAAAGTTTGATTTTTCAATACCGGGATCTTGAAACATTTGTCTTTGCGCTAAACCAGGCGGTGCACAGAACAACAAAAAGCGACAAGTTTATTACCTTCTTTATAGCCGAAATTGATACAGATAAAATGGAGATGTCATATATAAATGCCGGCCACTTTCCACCTCTATTATACACTAGCGGAAAGATAGAAGAACTGCAGAAGGGAAGCACCATTATAGGGGCGTTCGAAAAGCTGCCATTTATAAATGAAGGCAAGGTAAAGTTGAGCAGCGACGCTATGTTGTTTTGTTTTACCGACGGACTTGTAGATGTAACAAACGGATCGGGCGAATATTTTGATGAAGAAAAGCTAAAAAGCCATATCATTGAAAATAAGGACAAAGGAGCAGCAGAATTTAACAAAAGCATTATTAAAGAACTTGAACACTTTAAGGGTGCGAATGACTATGTGGATGATATAGCGATACTGACAACCAAAATTTACTAAATGGGAAAATCAAAATCTACGGCGACCGTTCTTGCTTTCTTCGGCGGAGCTTTTGGCCTTCATAAGTTCTACTTAGGAGAGACAGGGAAGGGCATTATGTATATTTTTTTATCATACATGCTTTTAGGGTTCTTTAGAATACCCATAACAGTATTTCTGGGAATAATAGACGGCATAAAGCTGCTTGGATTGACCGAGGCAGAATTCCATGACCGATATGTGTACAACACTAGGACGAAGCGGAGGAAAAGACGCCAGCAAAGATATGCGCAAAGAGATACAAGGCAACCCGACAAAGAGACAAGCTACCGCTATGATAACAGACGAAGGAAAAGAAAAAACCCGTTTAAATTAAGCGCAAAAAAGAAATATGAAGACTTCGATCTTGAGGAGGCTATAGAGGATTATGAACAGGCATTATTATTAGATCCCCAAGACGCGGAGATTCATATTGATATGGCAGCAGGTTATTCACTCCTTGAGAACAAAGACAAAGCATATTACCACATAAAAAAGGCAAAAGAACTTGGCTGGAGCAAGACGGGCGAAATATTAGAGAAAGACGATTTTGCATTTATACGTATCCAAAAGGACTTCGAAACGTTCAGGGCTAGTGGATATACCGCCGCGGAAACAAAAACGCTAGATGCGCCAAAGGAGGATCTTTTACAAGACGACCTGTTGCTATCCCAACTTAACAAGTTGAAAAATATGAGAGAAAGAGGACTTTTGTCGGAAAAAGAATTTATACAGGAGAAAGAAAAGTTGTTTAAGAAGTAACAAAACAGCATATTGGTTTGTCTTATTGGTAATGCTAGCTAAAGAACTTATATCTGATCTCATAATATCACTAAGCCCGGCGGATACGGTGGCCCAGGCATTAACTATGATGAGCATATATCATGTCAAAGACCTACCTGTAGTCAGTAACGATATTTTGCTTGGCATTCTCACAGAGGAAGACGCGACAACGGAGCATCCAGATACTGCCATAAGGGATATTCGAATAAACAACAGTTATAATTTCGCAAAGAGCAGAGACCATGTGTTCGAGGTTCTGGGCATTATGGCAAAAAATAAGATTACAATCATCCCTGTGGTCGACGAGGAAGAAAAGTATATCGGTATAATTACACAGGAAAACTTAATAAGCTTTTACGCCAAAAGTTTTTCTTTCTCAGAACCGGGAGCCATAATCGTTATTGAAACAAGCCGACGAGGTTATTCGCTATCGGAAATTGCGCGAATAGTTGAGTTGGAAAACACATCTGTACTGGCGTCTTTTATCTCCGCATCAGCAGCCACGGAGCTTGTTTTATTAACACTAAAGCTAAATACCCAAGAGCCCGCAACAATCGTATCTGCGTTGGAAAGATATGATTATAAAGTAAGTGCAAGTTTTACGGAGAGCGATTATGCCGACGACCTCAAAGACAGGTATGATCAACTTATGAATTATTTGAATGTCTGATACCATCTTTGTTTTATCTTAGGGACACAAAGCAAGCTTCTACACACGCACAGACATGAAGGTATTTATTTACGGACAGTACTGGAAAGCAGACGATGCACCCCATGTTAATGGCTTAATTACGCAGCTAAAAAGCCATGGTGCTGACCTTTGTATTTACCAACCCTACTTAGAAAAGGCACATCTCGCCAGCAACAACCACACCATAGCCTCCAAATATGATGACTTAAAAGCCTTTGCTCCGGACGTATTTATAACCCTGGGGGGAGACGGAACCATTTTGTCTGCGATAGGACTAATTAGAGATCTGGAAATACCGATCATGGGCATTAATCTTGGCAGGCTCGGTTTTCTTGCGAGCATTGAACAGGAGCGCATCAGCATGGCCGTGGAACAGCTTGCTAATAAGAAATATACTGTCACCAGGCGGACGATGTTAAAAATGAAATCATCACCAGAGATATTTCCCGAGCAAGGCTTTGCTTTAAACGACCTTACGCTTTTGAAGCGGGATAATTCTTCAATGGTTGTAGTTCGTGCCTATATTGATGGTCTGTTTTTAAGCTCTTACTGGGCCGATGGTCTTATTGTTTCTACGGCAACAGGGTCGACGGGATATTCGCTTAGCTGTGGCGGCCCCATAATATTCCCAACATCAGAAAACCTAATACTATGAAGGCAAAGATTAAAATACAAGAAAACTCTTATCGTGTCGATTTGATGAAGTTTTACGATATTTCAATAAGCGTGGGCGATGAGGCCTCACCTGTTGCTTATGGGGCTCCAGCTTTAGAAATAAAGCCTTTCAAGGACGAGGGCTTTACGGGAAGCCTTGAGGCGGGTTCTCCGGTTAACTTTTATAATATACGGATAAACCCACACGGCAACGGAACACACACCGAAACGGCCAGGCACATAAGTCGTGAAGCCCCAAGCATTTCTGAATTAAACTTGTCTCCCCATCACATCGCACGCCTTATAACCGTTACACCACGAATTACCGAAGATGCCGATTCTGTCGTTGACTTGTCTTCTTATGACTGGGACTCATTAGATTTAGAAGATGTTAATGCGATAATTATAAGGACGAAACCAAACAATATAAACAAAAGGCGAGCAAATTATACAGGTACAAATCCAGCATATTATGATCATGAGCTTTTGTCTTGGCTCAATAAAAGAGTTGATCACCTGTTGATAGACCTTCCAAGTGTTGATAAAGAACAAGATGGCGGCGCCCTTAAGGGACATAAGGCATTTTGGCAAACAGAAAAAAAACCGGATTATCATAAAACTATTACTGAGATGGTTTTTGTTGATTCCGTTGTAAATGACGGATTGTATCTTCTGGAGTTGCAAGTTTTGTCCTTGAACACTGACGCAAGCCCATCGAGACCCTTACTTTTTCCACTGAAAAAAGCATGAAGGCATATAATTATACAACGGAATTGACGTATGAGGAGTACATGTGTATCTCTCACGACGCATATCATGAGAAGATCAGGTATTATGAGTCCAGGCTTGGAGAGATATTGAAAATGCCTTTTGAACTTAGAACAGAAATCGGGCTTGATTACACATTTGCACTATATAAAGTGGGTGCATATGGTCAATTTTTACACAAGGTTGACAGCCTGATACGGCTTGTGATAAGAGAGAACATTTATGAGTTTAGGGGAAAAGATGTTTACAGGGAATTGCTTTTTCGAAAGGCGATGAGCCACTACAGGCGACAAGAGTTCAGCCGGGCAAAGAAGGTTTTTGCTGCTTTGGTTAAAATGGACTTTAGCACAGACTGTTATAAAAATGAATATTATAAGTGTTTGCGTGACGAGAAACGGAGTAAAAGTCAAAAAACCCGTGCGCTGAGCATTTTGATATTCCTGGCCCTTGGCGTAACCATAGCCATTGATTTATTACTGATACGCTCGTTTTATACACAACATATTAATACCCTCAACGCACTCAAGACTTTCCTGCTGACGGCGGGCGTTGGCCTGATACTGTGGAACGAAATAAGCAGCAGGGCTTATGCCAGGAACATGCTTAACAAACCGAAACAATAGCCGTCATGTCTTATACCCGGAAACACAATTACAAAAGCATGCGCGAAAAGAACCGCAGTCTTTGGCGCAAGACCAAGGTAGCCGTAGTTGTTTTCCTGTTGGCGTTGATTGTTTATATAATAAAAAACAGGGTATGGCTCTATGACTATATCATGACCTACTTCTGGTAAAAAGGCTGTGCCACGCCTCCCTCTCGGAAAGGTATGCATAACAACCATATAGAGCAACGAAAACTACGTAGAGGCCATACAGAGGTGTTCCCGACAGGTGATTTTGAAGGCATACCGAAGCCACAACAATTAAGGCAAGCACCCCTATAGAAAGAAGGATTTTTTTCAAGGGGTAATTTATGGGGTAATATTTTTGACCGAGGACATAGGCTAGAAACACCATGATGGCGTAGGTGAGCATATTGGCCCAGGCAAAGACGACATAACCGTGTTTGGGAAGGTATATGACAGATATTATAAGGGTGATGCCTGCGCCCAGAAAGGAAATCAATGCGCCCCAAAGGGTTTTATCCGAGAGCTTATACCATATAGAAATATTGTGATATACACCAAGAAACAGATATGCAAAAAGAAGAATAGGAACAATGAATAGACTTTCCCGAAAGTCTTTGCCAACAAGAAACTTTATTATATCAATTCCACAAACAAGGCCAAGGATTATAAGACCACCAATTAAAACAAATAAATGACAAATTTTGCCATAAAGAGCTTCTCGGTCTTCGGTTTTATAGTTGTTAAAAAAGAATGGTTCTGCCGCATAGTTAAAGGCACCAATAAAAAGAACAAACAAACCAGCAAGCCGCCTGGAGCTATCAAAAACGCCGGAAGCACTTAGTTTGTCTAACAGAGAATCCCCACTATAAAGAAATTTAATAACGGCAGCACCGTTGTACTGTATAAAGTTATTGCACATGCCAACAATAACCAGGGGCAATACATAGGGTATGATCTTTTTAACAAGAGGATAGTCAATTTTTAAACGAGAAAAACCAGTAAGGAAAACCAAAATCAGGAGCACCAGAAAGCTTGAAAGAATGTTGGTGAGAATAACATAATCAATCTGATAGTCGAAATGAGGCAACCAGCGGAAAACGGCCACATCCTTCATTTTTGGAAAGACAATTAAAAAAAACAAAATGAGCGCGGACGAAAACAGAACATTAAAAATTTTCAAAAGGGCAAAGTGCCGGGCCTTGTTGTTGAGCCTAAGTCGGGCGAAAGGAATCAGGGCCATGATATCAAAGGCAAGAATTAGGCTGAACCAGCGTATATATTTAGGACGATCGGCGTATCCTATAAATGAAGCAAAATCTTCTGTAAAGATAAAGCCAAAGGAAATAATGAAAAGGGCAGAGACGAAAACCAGAGTACCGGTTGTTTCAAAAGCTTTTTGGAAATCTTCTTTTTTGCTGCCAAAGCGGAATAGTGCCGTATCGAGCTTCAATGAAAAGAAAATAATTAAGACAGTAACATAGCCATATAACTCACCATATATGCCGAATTCATATTCTCTTCCTCCCAGCAGATAGGTAAGCAGGACAACGACCAGCAAGTAATATACCAGCTTGGAGAGAACGGAGCCAAGTCCGTATGTAAGTGTTTGTCCAGCGAACTGTCTTATTTTACCCATTGAAATACTCCGACTTGTTGGTGAGCAAGATGCTCAAATAAACAAAACTATAGCGAGGAATTAATTATTTTGTAGCTCCAAAAAATTTAAAAATTGCATGATAGATATTGACCTTTTAAAAGATACCACTCAAATACCCGGAGCACCGGGATATGAATACAGAATTAGGGGCTTTATAAAGGAAAAAGTAGGCTCATTTGTTGATGAGCTCAAAACCGACCCCATGGGCAACCTGATCGCATTCCGTAAAGGTAACAGTGGCAAAAAGCTCATGGTCGCTGCACATATGGACGAAATAAGCTTTATCGTTTCCCATATCGATGATGATGGCTTTGTTAAATTTCAGCCCCTTGGCGGTTTTGATGCCAAAACCCTCACAGCACAAAGAGTCATCATTCACGGAAAAGAGGATATCATAGGCGTTATGGGCTGTAAGCCTATTCATATTATGACTGCCGAAGAGAGAGCTAAGCCGCCGAAAATTCAGGACTTTTACATAGACACAGGATACAAGGCGGAGCAGCTGAGAGAGATCATTTCCATTGGATCGCCAATTACAAGAGAAAGATCATTTATTGAAATGGGCGATAATGTAAACTCAAAAAGTATCGACAACAGGATATCTGTTTACATACTCATTGAGGCCCTTAAAGAGCTTGAGGGACAAGAACTTCCTGTAGACGTTTATGGCGTGTTTACGGTTCAGGAGGAAGTGGGCCTTAGGGGCGCAACGGCGGCCACAATGGGAATAGACCCAGACTTTGCTATAAATCTTGATGTGACACTGGCTTGTGATGTGCCTGGAATCGCAGGGCATGAACGCATTACTGACCTGGGAAAAGGGACGGCAATAAAAATTATTGACGGTAGGACAATATGCGATTACAGAATGGTTGAATATATGAAAGAACGGGCTGCGAAAGGCAACATAAAGTATCAGCTGGAAGTACTGCCCAAGGGGGGGACGGACACAGCGAGCATGCAGCAGTTTGCCAGCGGCGGAAGTATTGCAGGAGGAATATCCATTCCGTGCCGCTACTTACACCAGGTAATAGAAATGGTTAACAAGCAAGACGTCAGGGCAAGCATAGACTTGTTAAAGGCGTGCATCCTTTCTCTTGGCGAGTATAATTGGGAACACAAATAACACATCTCAGACTATGTGGGTGGTAAGAAACAATTGTTTAACAAAAGACTTTCGTTTTAAGGATTTTACGCGTGCCTTTGCTTTTATGACGGCGGTAGCCATCGAGGCAGAAAAGATGAATCACCACCCGAATTGGCAAAATGTGTACAATACTGTTTCATTTCAACTGTCAACACACGACGCAGGAGATGTTGTTACAGAAAAAGACCACGAACTTGCCAAAACAATAGATCGCATCTTCTCTGATATGGCTCAACCAAACTAGTACCCCTTGGTTAACCATTGCTGTTAATGTATTGTTAAATAGGCCAAGCAAAAGGATGCATCGGCGTCTATGGGCGTTAATCAATTCCAAAAGCAACACTAATGAAGAAGATATTAACATTGGTTTCTGCGGGGTTTGCAGGCGGAGTCATAGCGCTGGTTTGTTTTTTCTATTTGGATCAAAACCAAGACCCGAAACTCTATGAGGAGAACCAACCACCAAGAGCCATATTGGCTTCGGGGGCAACAGATGAACCCGGTTTCAATTTTGTAACTGCGGCAAAGCGGGGAACTCCCACAGTGGTAAACATCAACGTTGAGGAGAGCCGAACAATGGCCAACCAGAGGATCAGGGAGCGCAACAATGAGCCTTTTGGGTTTTTTAACTTCCATGATTTTTTTGGTTATGACAACTACCCAAGACAGGGGGCTGGCTCAGGAGTCGTAATTTCTGAAGACGGATATATTGTCACAAACAACCACGTTGTGGAGGGCGGAGATATTATTACTGTTTCTTTTGATGAGAAGGAGTACCGCGGAAAGTTGGTAGGCGCAGACCCCTCTACGGATTTGGCCTTATTAAAAATAGACGCGACAGGCCTAGAATATGCTGAATTTGCGGACTCTGACGATGTTGAGGTTGGTGAATGGGTTGTTGCGATCGGAAATCCGTTCAGTTATTTGAAGTCTACGGTCACGGCGGGCATTGTAAGTGCCAAGGGAAGGGACATAGATATTTTGAAAAACGATAAGGCCATAGAGGAGTTTATACAAACCGATGCAGCCATTAACCCCGGCAATAGTGGTGGAGCCCTGGTAAATATAGAGGGAGAGCTTATCGGCATAAACACGGCTATTGCTACTCCAACGGGCGTTTATGCAGGATACTCCTTTGCCATACCGGCCAACCTCGTGAAGCGTGTTATTGATGATATCAAGGAAAATGGCAATATCGAAAGAGGGCGACTAGGCGTAAGGGGTAGAACGGTCGATGAAATTATCCAGAACGAAAATAAACTAGCTGTTGATTACGGGTTTTTGGTGGAGCTCGTTGACAACGGCAGCGGGGCACAATTTGCCGGAATATTACCAGGAGATGTCATCGTGGAGGCAAACAAGAATAAAATAATGAACTTTGAAGACCTGTATGAGCTTATTCAATTTGCAAAAGTTGGTGATACTATAAATTTAGTTGTTCTCCGTAAGAACAAAGAGTTAGAAATACCTGTTTACTTGAAACGAGGTATATAAAAAAAGATGGTTTTTCGTTTTGTTTTGAGACGTCTGTCTATTTATTAGGCAGGCGTTTTTTGTTTACCTCATACACAAACGGCCATTACCATGGTGTGGCCAAAAAGAATTATTTCAAAAGAGCACTAGGAGCCTTAAGCGCTGGTGCGCTACCGCAAAAATGTGTTGCTTGTGGGCAAGAGTCTTTTGGTGGGGTTTTTTGTCTAACTTGTAAAGTGCTTGCGGGAGAAACTGACCACTTTTCTGTTGAAAGGAACGAGACGCTATCTAGGATGACATTAAGGTGCGAGCTTGAGTTTGCTGCGGCACTTGGCATTTTCACCAAAGGCGGCCCATATCAAAGCCTGCTTCATAAATTAAAATATAGAGGCGTCTTTACTCTTGGGTTTAAGGAAGGCAGACGCTTTGGCATAAAGTATATGCAGATGAGCACTATACCAAAGGCGGATATAATTATTCCAATACCAAGCCACTGGAGAAGAAAATTAAAACGAGGATATAACCAGGCAGAAATCTTTGCCAAAGGGATTGAGCGAGAGACCAAAATTCCCATTAGAACAGACGTTTTAAGAACGAGGCTTGGTATAGTAAGCCAAACAACAAAGAAACGAGAAGAAAGGATGAACAGAACCTATGACCGCTTTCTTTGTGTGAACCCAAAGGGGGTCGCCAAAAAAAGGGTATTATTGGTAGATGATGTATTAACAACAGGGGCGACGGCAGAAGCGGCAATTACCGCCCTGAACATGAAAGCGATAAAAAAAATACAGTTGGGCCTGTTGGCTCTTGCTATGAATTAAGCTATGGAAATTAATGAGATAATATCAAGAGAATTCGAACAGCGCGTATTGATAGAGGGTGTTGAAAGAATAAAAAAATGCGTCAGCTATTTAAGTGATGAAGAGATATGGACAAAACCAAACAGCAACAGCAACTCAATTGGCAACCTGATTGTCCACCTTGAGGGCAATGTAAGACAATACATACTCAGTAGCGTAGGAGGCGAAAAGGATACACGCCAGCGAACAAAAGAGTTTGAAGACGGTGGCATAAGGGATACTAAAGAAGCCATTAATAGACTAACTAAAGCGGTTCGCCAAAGTGTAGAAGTGGTAAAAGGCCTGGAGGCCGGTGAATATAAAAGGGAGGAAGAAGTACAAGGCTTTACAATGACCGTTCTATCGTGTATTGTTCATGTTATTGAACACTTCAGCTATCATGTGGGACAAATAACTTTTTATACTAAATTCTTAAAAAACCTGGATACGGGATATTACGAAGGTCAGGACCTTGATAAAAGGCGAGACTAAAGACGTTCTATCCTGGCGCCAAGCGCATTGAGGCGAAGGTCAATGTTTTCATAGCCTCTGTCAATCTGTTGGATGTTTTCGATACGGCTTGTTCCGTTAGCCGACAAGGCGGCAATCAATAAAGATACACCAGCGCGAATATCCGGCGAAGTCATTTTTATACCCCTCAAACGGCTTTTTCTCTCCAGGCCAATAACGGTAGCGCGGTGGGGATCACAAAGGATTATCTGCGCCCCCATATCGATAAGTTTGTCCACAAAGAAAAGCCGGCTTTCAAACATTTTTTGATGTATCAACACACTTCCCCTGGCCTGCGTGGCGACTACAAGGACGATACTTAGGAGGTCTGGGGTAAAGCCAGGCCACGGAGAGTCATATATGCTTAAGATAGAGCCATCTATGAAGTTTTGTATTTCGTATACCTCCTGCTCGTTGACGATGATATCGTCATTTTCGAATGTAAGAGATATGCCCAGCTTTTGAAACACTGCTGGAATAAGGCCCAATTGATCCAGGCGCACATCAGTAATACGCAATGTCGACTGCGTCATGGCAGCTAGACCGATAAGGCTTCCTGTTTCAATCATATCGGGAAGAACGGTGTGGTCTGTGCCAGAAAGGCTTTCTACGCCGTCAATACTTAAGAGGTTAGATCCTATCCCTTGTATTTTAGCCCCCATGCTATTCAGCATTTTACAGAGCTGCTGAATGTAGGGTTCACAAGCGGCATTGTATATGATGGTTTTTCCTTCGGCAAGAACAGCGGCCATAACAATATTAGCGGTGCCGGTAACAGAGATTTCCTCCATGTGAAGGTATTTTCCCCTTAGTGAATCGGCTTCAAGAAAGTACTCGTCTTTATCTTCCTTGTAATTGAATGTGGCCCCGAGCTTCAGGAAGCCCTGGAAGTGAGCATCAAGGCGCCTTCTGCCGATTTTGTCTCCACCGGGCTTTGGAATATAAGCCTTTCCGAATCGAGCCAGCAGTGGACCAATCAACATAACAGACCCACGAATCTTCTTTGCTTCTTTTTGGTAAGCATCAGAGGCAAAGTAATCCAGGTCGATATTGCCTGCGTTAAAGCTATAGCTGTTTTTGGTGTGCTGGGTGACCACCACACCAAGCCCAGACACAAGCGATATGAGCCGACGGACATCTATGATATCGGGCACATTGTTAAGCCTGATGGTTTCTGAAGATAAGAGGCAAGCGGAAATTACCTGAAGGGCTTCGTTCTTAGCTCCCTGGGGCGATATGCTGCCGGAAAGCCGACAAGCACCTTCTACAAGAAAAGCGTTTTGAGTCATTAGGTACAGATATCAAAGACCCAAATATATTAAAGAAAACCTTAATATAAAGAACTATTTACCTTCTTCTTCTGGAGTTGCGTGAAGACCGTCTTCTGTTATTTGATCCAGAACCGGAATGATTTTTCCTTGGTTTTGATCGCACAGCAGACGTAAGTGTGTCCAAAGACTTATTTTCGGCAACAGATAATTTACCTTTCGAAAGAGACTTTAAGTCCTCAAGGATAATCTCATCACTGACATAATGCTCCCTGTTCCAGTTTTTGTAGGCCAGCTTCATAAAAGAGGCAATAGTTTCGACAAAGCCATCTTTAATCGGCCCATCTTCCATGGCAATAGCTTTTTCCATAAGCAAACGCACGTAGTGCCCGTAATGGCGAAACTCTTTTTCAATAACGGGATAGTCTATTGTATCGGGATTGATTTTCCTGTCTTCTGGTTTGGGAACACCACCGGTTGTCGGAACAACATTTATATCATAATCAGCAATCATAAAAAAGTGCTTCCAAAGCTTATTCTTGTAGTCAAGAGTGTTTTTGCTGTGCGGGTTCATTTGATACATCAAATCAATGATTTGCTCCGCAAAGGCTTGTCTTTCGTTCAAGTCTTTTATTGTCTTGTTAAAAGCAACAAGGTTTTGAATATGTCTTCCATATTCGGCAATAACCAGTTGAGTCTCCTGGGTATTATATGTCATTTCAAATTCCATAATTAATTATTCTACGGTTACTGATTTAGCAAGATTTCTGGGCTGGTCAACATTGCAATCACGAAGGACAGCAATATGGTAGGCCAGCAACTGAAGAGGTATTACTGATAGTAAAGGCGTAAACGGCTCTTCAATTTCAGGGATCTCAATGATATAATCTGCAAGGTCTTTTATGGCTTGGTCGCCTTCGGTTACGACGGCGATAACAAGGCCTTTTCTTGCTTTTACTTCTTGAATATTACTAACGATTTTCTCGTATGCACTTTTATTTGTGGCTATAACAACGACAGGCATGTTTTCGTCAATCAAAGCGATAGGCCCATGTTTCATTTCTGCCGCGGGATAGCCTTCGGCGTGAATATAGCTTATTTCCTTCAGCTTCAGTGCCCCTTCAAGGGCTACAGGGAAGTTATATCCTCGACCCAGATATAAAGCGTTTGAGGCATTCTGTATTTTGCTGGCTATGTATTTTATCTGATCATCCTTACCAAGCACCTTTCCAACCTTAGACGGAACACTTTCCAGAGAAGCAAGTAATTGCCTATAGTGGGACTCCTCCAGGGTGCCGCGCACCTTGGCCAGGTATAAAGCCATCAGCGCAATAACGGTCACCTGACCGGTAAAGGCCTTTGTCGAAGCCACACCTATTTCTGGTCCGCCATGTATATAAGAACCACTATCTGTTTCCCTGGCAATTGAACTCCCAATTGCATTGACGATTCCATACACAAGGGCGCCCTTTTCTTTGGCCAGCTTGATGGCGGCCAGGGTGTCAGCGGTTTCTCCTGACTGGCTAAGGGCAATGATCAAGTCGTTTGGCGTCACAATGGGATTTCTATATCGGAACTCGCTGGCGTATTCTACCTCGGCAGGTATCCTGGCCAGGTCTTCAAAAAGGTATTCGGCGATTAAGGCCGCATGCCATGATGTACCACAGGCCGTTAAAACAATTCGAGCAGAATTGGCTATACGTGTAAGGTTTTGGTTCATTCCGCCAAGCACGGCCCACCCCTCATATGAGTTTATACGACCACCCATACTTTCAGCAATGGTTTGTGGTTGTTGAAAGATTTCCTTCAACATGTAGTGAGGATAGCCGCCCTTTTCAATTTCTTCCAACTTAAGATCAAGCTCAGAGATTGTCGGGCTTTGCACTTTATTGTCCAATGTCCTTATCTGGTAGTCTTGATCGTGTGTGATAGAAACAACCTCTCCTTCGTTCAGGTAAACAACTTTGTTGGTGTATTTAATAATTGGTGAAGCGTCTGAGGCCAGGAAGTACTCATCATCACCAATTCCCATAACTAGGGGACTTGACATTCTTGCTCCTACTATTTTGTTGGGCTCATCTATGTCTAATACGACTATTGCGTAAGCACCAACAACTTTGTTAAGCACCGCTCTAACGGCCTCTTCAAGACCAAGCTTGTTTTCGTTTTTAACTTCCTCAATAAAATGCGCAAGAACTTCTGTGTCCGTCTCTGAGGTAAATACGTGACCTTTTTCTATTAGGGCTTTTTTGATGACCGAGTAGTTTTCAATTATACCATTGTGGACAACTGCAATTTTTCCATCACCCGACAAGTGGGGGTGAGCATTGACATCATTCGGAGCCCCATGCGTTGCCCAACGGGTATGACCTACACCCACAGTCTGTTTAAAATGGCCATTAAGTTGCTCAGCGTGGTCAACCAATTCACTAACCTTACCTTTCTTTTTAACAAGCGTAATGGAGGAGCTCAATAGGGCAATACCTGCACTATCGTACCCGCGGTACTCAAGACGCTGTAGCCCCTCAATTAAAATTGGATAAGCTTCTTTGTTTCCGATATAAGCGACTATTCCACACATATAAACACCCGTGTCTTTGATTAAGGATTAGATGTTACCAGCTTCAGCTTTGGAGGGTGTTCGGAATCCGTGCCGAAGAATATATTTCTGGCTGCGCCAGAGGCCTTGTTAGATGAACGGATAATTATCTTTTTGCTATCAACGGCAGAAGATAAGATGCTGTTCACGTGGTTTGTCAGGATAAAGCTGACCTGAAGCAGAGAATCTCCTTCAATTAACTCCTCTCTGGGCCGGCCATCGAACACATCTATTACGAGGTTGTTTTGATTTTGAAAGGCATTATCAAATACTATCCTTTTGGCTCCTCCTGTGTCTTCATACAAAACCTCTAGTTCTTCAACGGAAGAAATAAGGGGGTTCGTTTCCTTTTCAATAAATAATTGCAGCGCCGCACGATTAATAACTTTATCTGAATAGTCCAGAACGGAAGAAAGGTCCAGTTCAATATCTGGGCCCTGCATCTCTTGAAGATACCAGCGCTCAGAAGAACCAGAGTTCAGGGCCGATTCCAGAGGTGTGCCGCTTAAGTCATGATGAAAATAATTGCTTCTTACGGCCGCAAGGTCAAAGACGTATAAAGACTTGGTGGACCCATCAAGGGAAGAATAATACAGCTCAATGGTGGCCGTTGAGCCTGGCCCAAGATCTAAGCCAATTAATGAAGACTCCGAAGACTCAGAACGCACCAAGAAACCTTTAACTTCCTGCTGGAATCGTTCTCCGTCTCGAACAATCAGTGTGTCACGCACAACAGTGTTCCAATACTGAGGGCTTAAAGGAACCCTTATCTGCGGAGGAAACAGCAGGGTGGTATCCAGGGAGGGAGTATATATTTCCACAGAATCCCTATGGCTAACGGCTTTGCTGATGCTGCCCATTGCCATGCTTTCTGCATCGAAGCTTTGGTTCGAAAACAGGGTGTCGGGAACACTTTCAGTAAGACTGCTTGTCAGCTGATACACAGAAATGTTATGCAAGGCTCCATCTTTAGCGTATTGACCAAGGGTATCAAGGGGCAGGTTCATAACAACGGAATCGATTTGCAAGGTGTCAAAAGCGGGGAACTGATTATTAAACAAGCCTACAGAGAAGTATACCTCTGCTGAAGACCGACCAAATACGGGATCATCAACATTTCCTAGCAAATAGGTGCTTCCGGTAAAGCTTATCGCAGAACGGTATACAACAACCGGGTCCGCCTCAACGGTTTGTCCCTCAAGCCGAATGCTGTCCGTATAATCTATTTCAATCGCCCCGTCCTCAAGTAAGGATGAACCAACCGAAATATCTTCGTTGCACGAAAACAATGCGCTAATGAATATCAGCGCCAGGAGATTAATTCTCATTAAATAATTGATACTAGGATTCTTTTTCAAATAGCCCCTTGTAAAAAGGAAGCATGTGTTCAGTTATTTCTTCTGTTGGATGATAATCCAACTTAGGTACATCAAGCTCATCGAAAATGGCTTGTGAGTCCTTAAGAAGACTTTCGGTTCCTTTAACGATGGCATCTGCATATTTCATGCCCGCATTCAAAAGTTTAACTTTTGATTTTTCCTTAAAGACCTCAAGGTCCTCTTTCTCAAGGTTGTTTATGGCCGCGAGTTCGAAAAACTTCTTGTTGAATGTTTTTTCGTAACCGTTTTTATAGGCAGAATAGATTATTTGAGCATTCTCAAAAATGGGATCGCTGTTGTAAAC
>RFSX01000210.1 GCA_009923745.1 Chitinophagia bacterium | reverse complement strand
AATAGCATGAGTGACTCATATTTTAAGCCTGAAGACCTGCAGAAGTTTGGAAAGATTACAGAATTTCAGGAAGAATACGGCAATAAGTTTTTTGAATGGTATGGTTCAGTTTTTAAGGAAGGTGCGCTAACGGTAAGAGAAAAATCTTTGATTGCGCTGGCTGTAGCCCACGTAGTTCAATGCCCTTATTGTATTGATGCCTATTCCACAAACTGTCTGCAAAAAGGAGCAGATGAAGAACAGATGATGGAAGCTGTGCATGTGGCTGCTGCCATCAAAAGTGGCGCTACACTGGTCAACAGTGTACAGATGATGAATCACGTCAAGAGCAAATTGATGTAATGGGTGTAAAGCAAAGGACAAAAAGTCTAAAAGCTCGGAACAACAAATTATCCGACAGTTTTTATCAACTGGAAGTGCTTAATAACCATCATGGGCATTCTGCAGACATTCCAGATTTCAGTAACAGGATTGCAGAGGCCGGATTCGAAGATGGCCTGAATATCCAATCCCTGGATACCTTTCAAATCAACATAGGAAAACTATGCAATCAGGCATGTGCACATTGTCATGTAGATGCCGGACCCGATAAGAAAGTGGAAAATATGGACAGGGCCACTCTTGAAACCTGTCTTAGTATCATACGTGATCATGATTTTAAAAATGTAGACATTACGGGAGGAGCACCTGAAATGAATCCGCATTTCAGATGGTTTGTACAGGAATGTTTCAAGCTGGGCAAAAACATCATGGTTCGATGCAACCTTACTATTATTATGGCGCATGAAAAATATCATGACCTGCCCGCTTTTTATGCCGCCCATAAAGTCAATGTTATTTCTTCTCTTCCCTATTTCACCAAGTCACGCACAGATTCACAAAGAGGTGATGGAGTATTCAATGATTCTATAAAAGCGCTACAACTGCTCAATGAGGTGGGCTATGGCATAGAGGGTACCGAGCTTAGATTGGACCTGGTCTATAATCCTTCTGGAGCCTTTCTTCCAGCACCCCAAAACGAACTTGAAGGCGAATTCAAGCGTCAGCTCAAGAGGAGATATGGTATTCAATTTAATTCTCTTTTCGTTATAACGAATCTCCCTATAAGTCGTTTTCTGGATTACTTGATTGAAACTGATAATTACGACAGGTATATGCAAGAATTATCATCAGCTTTCAATCCGGGCACCCTTGAAGGCTTGATGTGCCGGTCTACTCTATCCATCAGCTGGGATGGCTACATCTATGACTGCGATTTTAACCAGATGTTGGATTTAAAATCCCAGATCAGGGAAAATCACATTTCTGATTTCAATGCGGAAGCCCTTTTAAACAGAAAAGTTGTTCTTAACCAGCATTGCTATGGTTGTACAGCAGGAGCCGGAAGCAGTTGTGGCGGAGAGATAGTCCATTAATTTTTACAAGGTATATAATTCATGAAAGTATAAGTCGGTTATATATTTGCGCCAAAGCATTGAATCTACCATGAGAATCTTAGTATTTATATCCAGCCTATTTATTATAGCCTGTTCAAGCTCAAAAGACATTTCCGAACTCGGCCCTGAAGATGTGTTGATCAGTATGGAAAAAGAAGCATGTTTTGGC
>RFSX01000209.1 GCA_009923745.1 Chitinophagia bacterium | reverse complement strand
AGGATAAATAAGGGGTTCAGAGGTTTATTGTGACTTTAATTGTAGTTTGCTTTGTAGTAATTACTTTCCAATACAGAACCTGGAAAATATACTATCCAGTAGATCGTCTGTATGGATTTCACCGGTTATTTCGCCAAGGTGGTAGAGTGCCTTTCTGATGTCAATAGATATAAAGTCACCGGTCAAGCCAGAACCCAGACCACCGAGGACATCCCGCAATGACTCGGATGCCTTTTGTAGGGCTTCATAATGTCTGTTGTTGCTGACAATGGTTTCGTTCAGCATTTCAGGGTTTTGTATGACCTTTTCGTAAAGAAGATTTTTCAATGCTTCAATGTTCATCTGATTTTTGGCTGAAACCGGAATCAGATTCTCATTGTTGATAAGACCCTCTTTATAGAATGAATCCGGTTTGACGTAGGGATTCAGGTCCATCTTGTTCGCCACAAATAACTTGGACGTATCTTTATTGATGGCTTTGTGCTCATCGATAAAGGAATTGACATCATCCCATAGCTCATCCGGTTTTGTTTTATGGGCTTCAAACACATAGACGACCAGTGTAGACCGGCTGATTTCTTTCAGTGTTCTGTCGACTCCCATTTTTTCAATGGTATCTTGAGTCTCCCTGATACCGGCCGTATCTATGAGTCTGAACATTACACCATTTATATTAATTATTTCTTCAATAGTGTCGCGAGTTGTTCCGGCTATATCGGAAACCAAAGCACGTTCATCTTCAACAAGGGCATTAAGCAGGGTTGACTTACCTGCATTAGGGCGACCGGCAATAACTGTCGCAACACCATTCTTCAACACATTTCCAAGGCGAAATGAATTCAGTAGTGCGTCAACGACAAGCTTTATCTTTTGTACCAGGTTTTCTAGCTTGGCGCGATCAGCAAACTCTACATCTTCTTCGCCAAAATCCAATTCAAGCTCTATGAGTGCTGCAAAATCAATGAGTTCCTGCCTAAGTGCTCTGATTTTGTCGGAAATACCTCCGCGCATTTGGTTCATAGCCAGTTCGTGATCGGCCTGACTTTTGGATGCAATAAGATCGGCAATGGCTTCAGCCTGGGCAAGGTCGAATTGTCCGTTTAAAAAAGCTCTTAGCGTAAATTCACCCTGTCCGGCCAGTCGAGCACCCTTTCGGATGAGCAATTGAAGAATTTCATTGAGGATGTAACTTGAGCCGTGAATGCTGATTTCTACACTGTCCTCTTTTGTAAAGGAACGGGGAGCCCGGAATACAGTTGCCAGGCACTCATCGATTATGTAGCCATCTTCACGAACTATTTGGCCATAGTGAACAGTATGGCCTTCGACTTTACTCAGATTTTTGCCTTTGAAGACCGCATCGACAAGTTCTATGGCTTTGTGACCGCTGACCCGAATCACGCCAAGTGCTCCCACACCCTGGGGTGTAGCAATCGCTACTATGGTATCTTCCTGGCTTTTGAACATGCTGCAAAAATAGATTTAAAACTTCAGTTGTGCTATGACAAAGAGTCTATCATTATTTTGATACACTATTGGCATTAAGTTAATTTAAATCAAATTACAAAAAATCATAATATACTCATAATCAGACAATTGTATGAGTTTATTTTCTAATAT
>RFSX01000208.1 GCA_009923745.1 Chitinophagia bacterium | reverse complement strand
ACGTGGGCGAAAAACCCTGATTGAATCAGATGTAAAAAAAACAGCTCAAAAACTCGGACTCAACATACTGCAGCCTAAAAATCTCAAATCAGAATCCTTTCTCGATAAACTCAGGGAATTGAATGCTGATCTTCAAATAGTGGTAGCCTTCAGGATGTTACCTGAAAGCGTATGGAATATGCCTCCACTGGGTACTTATAATTTGCATGGATCATTGCTGCCTAAATACAGGGGTGCGGCCCCTATAAACTGGGCAATAATCAAGGGGGATACTGTAACAGGGGTGACGAGTTTTAAACTGAAGCATGCCATAGACACAGGCTCAATAGCTTTTCAAAAGGAGATTCCCATACTTGACGATGAAAATGCAACTGCCTTACATGACAAGATGATGGCTGTGGCAGCAGATATTGTCCTTAAAACTGTCCAACATATTGAAGATGGAACTATAGAATTAACCGAACAAGATGACAGTCAGGTCAGTCATGCTCCAAAGCTTACAAGAGATAACACGCTTATTGATTTCACTATGGAAGCCAAAAAAGTCCATGATTTTATTCGTGGACTTAGTTATTATCCCGGTGCCTGGTTTGATATGGCTGGCGAATCAGTGAAAGTATATGGTTCCTCTTATTCAAACGAAAAACACGCGCAGCAACCCGGAACAATCGATAGTGATAACAAGACCTATATACGTATATATTGCCGCATAGGATATATAGAACTCCTGAATATCAAATACCCTGGGAAGAAGAGGATGGAAGTGTCTGAATTTTTAAATGGATTTGATATAGAAAGCCTTAATCTGTAGACCAGCCAACATCCCTTTGAGTAAGAAAATTGATGACTTTAGTGGCTATAACCGTTGCGGATTTGAAGCCTGATACCATTTTATCTGCGGAATAGCTGACTTCCTCGTATGTGGTCTGGCTTTGAGCTTGTGTGCTGTCCACTTTATTCAGGTAAACCAGGCATGAAATACTTAATGCAAGAAAACTAATTAAGGCTATTTTCAAATTGTATCTTTTCATAATAAGTCGCGAATGGTCTGGCATATAATCTTAGAACGTTAATTCTTAAATAAAAGTTACAAAGGGATAAACCTTTCGAAAGTTTTTAATTTATTCTTTGATAATATACAGTTATATCTAAATCATTGTCCTGAGATTGCAATATTTTTAAAATAAGCCTATTGCTGTTGAACGCCCTCATCAACCCAAGCAGCCATACGTATTATACGGTGACAAAAGCGCTGTAAAAATTGATCATCATGGGATATGAACACTATAGAAAGCTGTTTTTGATTATGTATCTCATATAATAATGCAGCAATCTCATTCCGGACTGAAGCATCAAGACTGGAAAGAATTTCATCACATATGAGGATTTCTGGCTCGCTCAGCAAGGCTCTTGCAATAAGCAGCCTCTGCCTCTGCCCCCCGGACATCTGGGAAGCGCGTTTATCCAATATATCATCAGATAATCCAAATTGTCTGATGTAATCTTCAAAGTCTTTTCGGTTCAGCTTTTTTTTCTCAATGAGGGATATTTCGAGAAGGATATCATAGCCTGTCAAATGTGGCGCCAATGAACCGAGAGGGTCCTGGAAAATAATCTTGACAGCATTTCTAAATCTTTGCAAATCATGCC
>RFSX01000207.1 GCA_009923745.1 Chitinophagia bacterium | reverse complement strand
ACAACTTATGGCGACCACAAACGCTGCAAGGAAACTTATTTTTCTACTTATCCAGGGATGTATTTTACAGGAGATGGTGCAAAACGCGATCATGATGGCTATTTGCGAATACTGGGGAGAGTAGATGATGTCATAAATGTTTCGGGCCACCGTATGGGGACCGCTGAGGTTGAAAATGCCATTAATGAGCACCCTAAAGTGATTGAATCTGCTGTGGTAGGCTTTCCTCATGATATCAAAGGACAGGGAATCTATGCCTATGTCATCTGCGACCTGGAAGGGCGCACTGAGGAAGGACTGATTAATGAAATAAAAGAAACCGTTCGCAAAATTATCGGTCCTATAGCAACACCCGATGAAGTGCAAATTGTTCCGGGCTTACCGAAAACACGCTCGGGTAAAATCATGAGGAGGATTTTAAGAAAAGTAGCCAGCAAAGAGCTTTCTAATATGGGAGATACTTCAACCTTATTGAATCCTGAAGTTGTAGATCAGATTATTAAGGGGGCGGGATTAGCACCCTAATCTTCTGCGCAATACTCATCACCTACTTCAAAGGCGTCATAAATTTCTTTTGAAACGGCCCCTTGGCGTACGCCATCATCTGGGATTCCAGGAAGATCTTGATCGGCGTAATAAGTATTATAATCATCTGTTTGAAGTACAAAAAGATAGGTAGAACCCTGCACAACTTTTTGTATAATTTGTCCACATTTTTCTGTATCGGTATTGCACTGACAGAAAAAGAAAAAAAGCAGCAATAGCGCAGGTTTTTTCATGAAGAGAAACAGGCTTTAAAATAAGGGATCAATTGCTCAAGTTCGAGCGCTCGTGAGCCCTTGAGTAAGACACGACTATATTCCCAGTCGGCCGGATTGAAAGCATTTTTAAAAGATTCCAGGTCTTTAAATTTTTCTATGCTGTTATGCTCAAAGGAGGTAGCGGAGAATAAGGGACCAATAAGCAGGACTTTTTCTATACCTAAGGTTGAAGTTAAGGCAGCAATTTGCTCGTGTGCTTCCACAGCATATGTACCGAGTTCCTTCATGTCTCCCAATATCACCGCTTTTTTAGAGTTCTTATTTGCAGCAAAGGCTTCTAGAGCGGCTTGCATGCTGCTAGGATTTGCATTATATGCATCTAATACAAATGCCGTCTCTTTAATATGGATAATCTGAGAGCGATTATTTGTGGATTCATAATTCTTAAGGGCCTGTTGAGCCTCAGCTGGCGTTACATCAAATAAGGTTCCGAAAGCAAGTGCTATAGCTAAATTAGTACAGTTATAGCTGCCATACAGTTTGGAATGATACGAATGCCCCTCAAATACAATATCGATTTCCTCAGTATTTGATTTACTTGGATTCCATTGTAATTCTGGCTCTTTTGTTTGACCAAATGTGACCACATCACCCCCTAAGCTGTATTTGATTTGATTTGGGTCGTCAGCATTGATTAAGATTTTTTGTTGGAATTGAATAAGATAGCGGTATAATTCTGTTTTCCCCTGAATGACCCCTTCTTCACTACCAAAACCTTCGAGATGTGCTTTACCGAAATTGGTAATAACGCCCCAATTGGGCTGTGCAATAGCTGCCAAAGCGGCAATTTCACCCGGGGCATTGGCACCCATTTCAATAATGCCAATTTCATGTTCAGGTTTTAGTTTGAGTAGGGTT
>RFSX01000206.1 GCA_009923745.1 Chitinophagia bacterium | reverse complement strand
TTTAAAAACAATAATGAAAAAACTTACAAAGGCTTGCTCTTAGCAGCTTTAACCCTCGGGATAGCTTTTGTAACATTACAATATTATGGTTGGAATGCCTTGTTTAATGTGGGGGTTGACCTCAAGGCGAGCGTAAGTGGTTCATTCCTATACCTGATTACTGGATTGCATTCAGTCCACATTTTGGGTGGTATAGCAGCCATCCTGGTAGCCATAGTACATGCATTCACACTGCCTTTTGTTGTTACCGAGAAACGAAAAATCCGTTTTCAATTGGTTATTCAATACTGGCATTTTGTTGATGCGCTATGGATTTATTTATTGATCTTCTTATTGATAGTTAAATAATTGCAAATGGCAGATACGATTACGCATCCCGCTCAGGAAACTGAAGAAAAGTTGTGGGAAGGTGGTAAGGCCCCTTTTAAGGCGAGTTATGGAAAGTTGATGATGTGGTATTTCCTACTTTCTGATGCTTTTACCTTCGCTGGTTTCCTCATTGCCTATGGTGCTCTCAGAGCTAGTATGCCGACCTGGCCAGTACCTGATTTTGTGTTCAGTACTTTTCCTGGTGGACTGCATCACAAGCCTCTCTACTTTGTTACACTGATGACATTTATTCTCCTGTTCAGTTCCTATACTATGGTGCGTGCGGTACAGGAAGGTCACAGAGAAAACAAGAATGGCGTTGTGTTCTGGATGATCCTGACCATTTTTGGTGGTCTCGGATTCCTGGGTTCTCAGGCCTGGGAGTGGACTACATTGATAAAAGGCGAACACGTCACGGTGACTACCAATCCGTTCAGTGCACATACTGAAGCAGGAGTATATTTGGAAGGTGACGGTCACGACATAGAGGAAGGTGACACATTTGTGCCAGGAGATCCTTACCTCATTCATAAGCATGATGGGGAATGGCATCAGCTAAGCTATAGGGTCACAGAAGGCGAAAACGCCGGTATGGTTAAACAGCAAAGCTTTGGGCCTAAAGCCTTTGGTGCCTTGTTTTTCTTTATCACAGGTTTTCACGGGTTCCACGTTTTTTCAGGGGTTGTATTTCTCCTGATCATTTGTGTTAACGTAGCGACGGGACTTTATGTGCAACGTCGAAATGGATACGAAATGGTTGAAAAGATTGGCCTTTATTGGCACTTTGTAGACCTTGTATGGGTATTCGTTTTCCTTGTATTCTATCTAATATAAAAATTGAAAAATGGGTCATTCCTACGAAAAGTCAAAGAAAATAGCTTTAAGCACGATATTGATTCTTGCTGCGATCACCATTTTTGAGGTTCTTTTTGCCCTTACGGGTAAAGGCCATATGTTTGGCGGCAAGCTGATGATGCCAGGATATGTCATTGCTCTTGTGATGATAGTTCTATCACTTACAAAAGCCTATCTTATTGTGTATGAGTTTATGCACATGAAGTATGAGGTGCCTGGTTTGGTTCGTTCCGTACTTTTGCCAACCCTGCTCCTGATATGGGCAATTATAGCCTTCTTTTATGAAGGCAGTGATTGGCAAAATCGACGCGACCTCATTCTTCAGAAGAATAATGAAAAAGTGCAAACACGCCAACTTGATCAACAGTCCGAACAAACGGGTATGGTCAATGAACTGAAAAAAGAAGAAACACATTAAAACGAAAAGCCACCAAAATGTGGCTTTTTTTGTTCATTATCTATAGAGCTGAGCTTTGAAATATTTAAA
>RFSX01000205.1 GCA_009923745.1 Chitinophagia bacterium | reverse complement strand
GATACATATCTTATTAGCTTAAGGAAAGGAAAAGATAAAGGATATGTTATACCTCGAAAAGGTTTATTTAATTACATCTCTTGCCCTAATTTTTTTGGGGAGATAATTGAGTGGCTTGGTTTTGCCATCATGACCTGGAGCGTTGCAGGACTAGCATTTTTCTTGTGGACATTTTTTAACCTTGTCCCTCGAGCATTATCACATCATAAATGGTACAAGAAAACCTTTCCCGAATACCCTAAAGAAAGAAAGGCGGTATTTCCCTTTATACTCTGACACTAAGTATATCCGACCACCGTGTCGTGTAGCAAGGAGAGAGCCTTTCCTTCCCTATCTTCCACTTATTGTTGATACCTGAAGAGCTTAGCTTAAGGATATCTCTACCCATATTCCCATTGATCTTATCGAGTGTCTGCATAAGAGTATCTGCCTTCTTCCTGTCTGCAGAATCAAATAGGCTGAGCTGTACCTGATTCCTTGGAATTATTCCTGAAAGTGTGACGCCTGCTTTCTTGTATGAATATCCAGATCTATATATTTTTTTTAGACACTCTATTGCGAGCTTGGTTATAGTTATCGTATCACTTGCCGCAGTATGGAAGTCCATAGAGAAATATCCTGAGTACTGCCTTGCTTTTGGCTTGAACCTATTCGTGTACATAAAGACACTTATTGACCTAGCACATGCCGCCTCACCACGCAGTTTCTCCGAACATCTTGAGGCGAACATACTAATGTACTCAGACATTCGAGTATAATCCGATATCTCTACAGAGAAGGATCTTGAAGTACATATACTCTTCTTCATACTCCTTCCTTCCTCAAGACTAAAGTGTGGGATACACTTAAGCTCTCTTACCATCCTAAGGCCTACAACATTCATCATCTTCCTGATCCATGTCTCATCGCATTCAAGCAAATTCTTGGCAGTATGTATTCCATATTTCTTAAGCTTTATCGCATACCTCATTCCTACACCCCATATCTCGTCAACAGGAAGCCTACCCAAAATATCTGATATCTGTTTCTTATCTTGGAGATAACAGACACCCTCAGGAGATTTCTTGGCAAGATAACCAGCTACCTTCGAGAGTGTCTTCGTGTATGATATGCCTATAGAGATAGGTATTCCAGTCCATTGTTTTACCTTTCTCCTTAGATGAACAGCGAAAGCCGTTTTGATATATCTCCATACAGAGCAAAATTTGATGAGAAAAGGTGTATGTTATGCCTTCTAACAAGTTCTCTCTTCTTGAATATTGGCTCTCCCATCTTGAGCCCTAAAGCCTTCGACTCATTTGATCGAGCTATGACACATCCATCATTATTTGATAGTACAGCAACTGGCTTATTTTCTAGATGTGGTCTGAATACCCGCTCACATGAGGCATAAAAATTATTACAGTCTACAAGAGCTATCATGCCACACTATTAAAAGACCACATGACCTTACCCCATACATATGACTCGGAGCCCTCAAAAATCTTAATAGGTCTCATAGACTTATTCTCAGGATATAGAAATACGGAACCGTCAACTTTCCTATACCTTTTCACGGTAAAGTCTCCATCAACAACAGCAAGGACAATATCTCCATTATTAATTTTCTCTGCCCTATCTACTAGAAGAATACTCCCATCAAAAATCTTGGCATTTATCATGGATGTACCACTTGCACGAACAAAAAATGTAGCACTCGGATGCTTTATTAGTTTTTTATCTAGGGAAAGGTCAAACTC
>RFSX01000204.1 GCA_009923745.1 Chitinophagia bacterium | reverse complement strand
ATGCCTTCACTGAATTTTATCGAAGTCTTGTTATAAATATCTTCGACTATCTCCAAAGATTTTTCCCTGTTTTCCAGTGTCTTACTGGCGTTCATGTATTGCAGTCTGGCGTTCTGTACCTGCATATTCATGGCGCGCTCAAACTCTGATTTCTGAAGTTCAACCCTTTCAAGGTCCACCTGAGCTTGTTGTATCTGACCTTTTTTACGGGCTCCATCATATATCGGTATGTTTATACCAAGACTTACCGATGATTGTGGTATGAAGCCCAATTCATTGCTGTCAAACAAGTCATCCCTTTGGAGCAATTGGTTATAATTGGCTTTTGCCTTAAGATTTGGAAGGTAGCCACGGCGCAACCTTTGAATGTTGAGTTCATTAAGTTCTATGCTTGAATTGAGATAATCGTACATCGCGCGTTCATTGTAGTCAACAGGAGAGCTTAGATCGATATCGGTGATTTTAAATTGATCCACCATTATCGTCAGGTCCTCACTCAAGGACAATTCTTGATATAGTGGATAATTCATCTGAAACTTCAAGAGATTGTAGCTGATATCGATAAACTGATCCAGTTTTTCATATTCCGTTTTTACATTTTCGAAACTCAGTTCGATGCGTGAGACATCAAGTTTTTCAACCAAACCGGCATCATAGTAGGCTTGAGTTTCTTTTAGGACTTTTTCTATATTCCCCAGATTGTTGGCCAGTGTCTTTTTGTTCTCTTCTGAAATGAGGATATTCATGTACGCTTTCGTCACGTTTGCCCGCAGCTCTTCTTTTGTTATATGAACAGCTTTTCGTGTTAAGCCTTTGTACATTCTTGCCGCCTTCAATCCAGATAAATAAGACCCATCAAAAAGAAGCCAGGATGCCTCAAGTCCCGTGTTGACATTATTTCTTCTAAACAGTGCGAATTCGAAAACTTCAGGTGAGCCTGTATAGGGTTCAACGCCTGGAACTTGTTCGGCAAGCAACACCTGGTAAACCGATGGAGTAATAAAATCTTCTACCGGATTAACAGGTCTCTTGATATAGTACTGGTAATTGATTTTACCATCTAACTGAGGTAAGCCTATAGCTTTGAACTCTGTGATTTGCGCATCAGCGTCCCTGATGTCCAAATTGTCCATTTGTAATTCAGGGCTGTTTTGCAAGGCGTAGTCGATAGCCTGTTGTAGGGTAAATGACTCCTGTGCTGAAACACTGATGCTCAGGAGAATAAATAAAACTACTAGTCTCATGCCAGATTTTCTTTGTTCAAATAATTATTGATTGCTTTTCTTCCTTCGTTGTTCATGATGCCATTCAGGTGGTATGTCATCATGTGCTTGTAGAGGTAGGCTTTGTCGTATTTGCCATAAGCTATTATCTCTTCTTCTGCCAAAAGCTTGGCGAGGCCTACATAAATGCGAGCCTGAAGTATCACATCAATATCATCCCTGTAATAGCCTTCCTCAATGCCTCGTTTCAGGTTGTTTGCGATGGTCTTCTCAATTTGCTGGAGATGGTCGTTCTGAATGATGGCCCATGCCCGTGGGTGATATTTTTTTAAATCATAGCTGAGGGTAGGTTTCATTTTTCTTAAAGCCTGCAATACAAAAGCTGCTATACCTGTTATTTCCTGCAGAGCATTTTCTGCTTTTCCGGTTATTTCACCAATAGCTTTTTTTTCTTCTTTAATGAAGAGCTTGATGGCTTCAACGACCAGTTCGGATTTATTAGAAAGCTCAGCATAAA
>RFSX01000203.1 GCA_009923745.1 Chitinophagia bacterium | reverse complement strand
ATTTTCGTTTAACAAGTAAATAAGCTTAAAATGCTTAGGTCACAAGAGACGAAGGGAGGGCCTTCTAGCGTTTAAAGAAAGTCATGATTGAAACATTAAAAGATACTTTAGGAAACATTATTTTTCGGCATTGGACCACGCATTGCTTCGTTCTTCTTTTTTTGATTGCCACTCCAGTAATATCTCAATCAAGCCAGGAAATAAAAGCTTTGAACAACTATGTGGATTTTCTGAATGAAAGTATTCATGGATTGTTTACTGCTCACGCCCTCATGGTCATAAGTAATAAAGAAGTCAATAAATACATAGACCTGGACAGTTACAGCCTGAATAAACTCAGCAATAACGAGCTGCAATCCAATCTGTTTGACAAATCAGACAAGCAAAACTACACGACATTCCAATCCTACTCGCCTTTACAGCTCATGGATATATGTCAAAAGGAAAGTTCTGTGCTCGAGCAAAGTCTAGCCAATAGATTGAACGCCCGTGTGGTCAAGATTGGCATCATTCTGAACAGGGTCAACAGCCTGAGATTCGAAATCTTTGACTTCATAGACAATAAGGATCTTAACACCAGAGAGCCAATCTATAAAGTCTATGAAATGCTGGAAGAGTGCGCCAGCCTCTTTGAGAGTTTTGCTGTTCAGCAGAAAGCTATGATGGCTGAAATCAGGCGTGAAGCATCGAGAAACAAAAACACACTTTACCACAGAGCAACAGAAGTTCATAAAGTAAACAAATCAATTCTTAATGACTTTCGAAATGAAAACTCACGAGGCGTCATTGAAAGCACGAATATCTACAATGCGGTATATGAGGATTTTCACGAGGAACTGCAATCCTATTCCAACTATAATAAAGCCGAATATAAGTCCTATATCAAAAACAGAAGCGACAGCATATATCAGCACCTGGTCCGGTTTCAATCATCGGAATTCGTTCCACGGGCTTATAAAATCTACGGTAAATACTATTATTACCATAACCAGATTTCAAAACGCTTCTTAAACTGGTCTGGCCCTGGATATGTCAGATATCTGAACAAAATGCTTAAAGCCACAGCTTTGGATTTTGTCAAGTTTTCCGAGCATACCCTCATCTTTAAAGTAGTATACCCGATGAAACTTGATGAGCTGAATGGTTTGAAAAAGACAGAGAGCTTTGTTTCGCGCGCCAAGATGCTAATCGAAAATAAGCTGACAACGAATGTTCTGGTCGAAAGACCCCAGGAGGATAAGTACCTCACCATAGAATTATCCGACTATAATTTGATTGACAAGGATACCATTTCAGTCCTCCTGAATGGAGAATACATCCTTGAAAATTATTGCCTCGGAAGTGAAGCCAAGGAATTGAAGATCCTGCTCTCGGACTATGATCGTATAATGTTTGAAGTGGTTGCTGAAAATGAAGGCGTCATATCCCCCAATACCCCTCTCATCGCCTACAGGATTGACGGGCAAAGAAAAAAACAAAGGCTGCATAAGGTTTTAGCAGCAAAATCATCGTTCAGGTTTTCTATTGACCTGCCCTAAAGCTAAAAATCAGCACTGGCTTCAATCTGCAATTTGATCTTCACCTCATCACCGATGAAATTATCTTTCAATCCTCCAAAAATGGACTTTGACAGGTAGTGGATACCCCACTCCGTTCTGTTTATCGAAAATTCTTCGGAGTTAAGAACCATCTTGTCATCCTTGATCTCAACAAAAGCTTTAAAGGCTATTTCCTTAATCAC
>RFSX01000202.1 GCA_009923745.1 Chitinophagia bacterium | reverse complement strand
TCAGCCTTCTCAAGCAATTGCGAGACACTTGACTCACTTGCCCATAATGATGTGGCGACTGAGCTCAAATCAGATGGCCGAAATGTCTCCCCTGCCACAGCGCCGGTGGCCTGGTCAACCGCCACGGGAGACGTAGCCGACATAGACGCAACACCGGCCAATGCTGAGGCCAAGGTGGACTTACGGACTTTATTTGTGGTACCTGCGCTGGTTATTTTTATGATTGTCAAAATAGGATTTCAGCCCTGCTTTGAAAATGCTTTGAATGTCCGCTATTACACTGTTTACTAAAGCCATTTGGTTTATCTCTTTGTAAAATTCCTTACTTAATCGGCCCACTACCGGCACCAATACAAAGCCTTAAGTACAAAACTAATGCCAAGTTTGTTCGAGAGATAATGTACCATGAAAGTGGTATATGTACCAAATTTAGGGTATATGCTTTAAAATTGCTTATTTAAAGATAGTAATTGGATTCAAGCACTCGAATTCCGTCTGCATCTGCTACGGTGTAAATGAATCCTTTTTGAATGGCATAAGCGCCTACCTCACCCTGCTTGTTTATGGCAATGAGACCAGCTTGCTTGCCTGAATAATCCTGAGTCTCGACAATCATTTCAATGGCGTAACGGCACGCATTTTCAGGGCTCAAGCCTTGCTTCATCTTCTCAACCACCAAAAACGTGCTGCAGCATTTCATGATCAATTCACCAAGGCCTGTAGCCGTGGCGGCACCTACCTTGTTATCCACGTACAATCCGGATCCGATAATCGGCGAATCCCCTACTCTTCCGGGTGTCTTATAGGAAAGGCCGCTGGTAGAGCATGCCCCGCTCAGATCCGAGGCAGAATCCATGGCGAGCAATCCGATCGTATCATGCCGCTCACCATTAATCTCCGGTGAAAAAACAGGATTCTTTTTCCATTTTAGGTAGGCTTTTTCTGCCTGCTCACTCAGCATATTGGTTTTTTCAAAGCCATGTTCCAAAGCAAAATCCTGGGCCCCTTGACCGGCCAGCATTACATGCGGGCTTTCTTCCATGACTTTTCTCGCAACCGATACGGCATGAACGATATCTCTTAGGAAGCAGACAGAACCGGCATTATGCTTATGATCCATAATACAGGCGTCCAGACTGACTTTTCCCGAATTATCAGGAAGGCCTCCATACCCAACGGAAAGATCCTTTTCATTCTCTTCCACACTGTTTACGGCTGATTCAATGGCGTCAAGCAGTGCGCCTGGTTCTTCAATTAAAGCATCATAGGCAATTTGATTGGCCTTCTTATTATTCCAGGTAGAAACAACGATAGGGGAAGAATTCTGGGTCTTTATACTGAGGGCATTGACAGAATTCATTAATGATAGCCCCATGGCTGCTGAAATTTGGCTAAACCGCCTTCTGCTGATCATTAAATTTGAGTTACTTGGTCTGTAAATTAGGAAAAAGTCTAAACTTGGAAGGGAATGATCAACTTACTCCTTGACCATTTTGATGACAGTATACTGCTCACCTGATTGAAGCAATATATTATACAAGCCTCTTGGCCATGTTTCTTCGACATGAATCTTGAGGAAGTTTTTGCCTTCCAGCACATTTCTTGTTTCCTGGCTTAACAGTTGGCCATCAGCGTTGAAAAGACTGATAAGCACCTGACCCTCCTCTTCTGCATTAAGCTTGATCGTGGTCCTGTCAAATACCGGGTTAGGAAAGATAGCTGCTGATAGAGGATCTTGGGTAAGCTCAGGACCATCAGGAATGTTTTCA
>RFSX01000201.1 GCA_009923745.1 Chitinophagia bacterium | reverse complement strand
ACCGAATGCCTTTTCACCCAATGGCGATAATGTCAACGATATCCTTTATGTGAGGAGCAAGTTCATCAGAGATATGGAACTTGTTATTGTTGATCGTTGGGGTAAGGAAGTGTTCAGAACCACAGACATTTCAATTGGTTGGGATGGTACATACAATGATGAACCATTACCAATGGGCGCCTATTCCTACGCACTAAGCGGCAGCTGCGTAGATGGCCAGACTTTTATCCGTAAAGGAAATGTAAGTTTACTGCGTTAATAGAAATCCCCTAGGAATCAGAATTACTCTTTGACTCAGCAGCTCTATAGCTGTCAGTCATCTCTTTTGAAATAGCACCTTTCAGAACTTTTATAAAAGTTTTTTGGTCTATCTGAAGGTGTACTACATTGGCCTCAATTTTTGTAATCTTCCCGATAATCCCGGATCCGGTGACGACTTCATCTCCTTTTCCCATTTCGGTAGTAAAAGCATTTTGAGCTTTTTGTTTCTTTACCTGCGGACGGATAAAGAAAAAGTACATGATTATAAAAATAGAGGCAAAAAATACCAAACTTGGTATGCCGGATTGTTGTGATTGTAATACGATCAGTAGATTCATTGCTTGAGATTAGGCTTCAAAAATAATCAAAACTTTATTTTCAAGTTTGCGTCCTATATATGACAATAGTGAGTGACAAAAATAAGATATCGCAACAAAAGAAAAAGAAGCATATTTTCCTTCTGGGCTATATGGGTTCAGGTAAATCGATACTGGGTGGAAGACTAGCCCAGATATTGGATAAAGACTGTATTGATACGGATGATACCATTGAAGCCAGAGCGGGAATGACCATCACTGAAATCTTCTCTAAAGTCGGGGAAGCTGGTTTCAGGAATTTGGAAAAACAGTTTTTAGAAGAGCTTGTTGCTCATCCTCCATCTATCATTTCCACCGGAGGAGGTATGCCTTGCTATAACGAGGGCTTAGGGTTGATGAAAGCCACAGGCATTTTAATATATCTTGAAGCCAGTATTGACGTACTTGTTGATCGACTCTGGCAAGAAAAACATAAAAGACCGCTTTTGTCCCATCTCAATGATAAAGCTACGCTCTTCGAATTTGTAAACAGGCATTTATCAGAGCGTCAGGCATGCTATCAAAAATCTGATTATACAGTAAATGCGCATTTAGATGCTGATCAGTTGATTGAAAAACTTATGCTTATTCCTGGTGTCGCTGAAAATACGTATCCAGGGCTCTAAGTGGCGTGAAAAGTCCCGTATCTTCCCTATGACTTGAGGAATCATCCATGATTTTATAAAACTCTTCTGATTTCATCTGAAGATTCATTGATTTCAGTAAAACTGCAAATCCAGCGATCATTAGGGCCGAGATGGAAGCACCGATCAATGTCTTGTGGCTGTTATCAGCATAGGTCGAAACAATCACTTGACCCGGGGTATAGATACCCATATCTAATTTCTTTAGGTAATTACTGAATTTACTCTTTTTGCCTTTGCTTGTTGATAGAGCCAAGCGCTATTAAGCCTGGAATGGAAGCGGGGACATAATTATAGGCATCCGCTGAAGAGTTGCCTGGGGCCGCTTTCACGATACAATTCTTGTTTCGAGCATACCGAATGGCTTCTTTATACAGTCGCTCTTTGTTACTGGTCTTGATTCCTCAAAGTGCTATTGAAATCACATCCACTCTCCTGTTGTCAGAAGTTACGGCACAACTAATCAAAACTATTAAATTGCTTTACTCTTTTTAAATCGTAGGCAGGTT
>RFSX01000021.1 GCA_009923745.1 Chitinophagia bacterium | reverse complement strand
TATTAGTATTGCTCCCGGTATTGAGCGTGCTCGTTGGGTTTGTGATTATGTATATAATTCACCCAATATGTGGGCTTCATTTATCGATAACCTGAGTGTCCAGGCGGGGCAAACCATTTTTATTGAATGGGATGATAAGTGGAGTGATGACAGTTTTTTCTGGACTCTTGATTTTTGCGTTGAAGATTATGCCAATGCGAATGCCTTATCAGGTATACTTGACTATTCGGAGCAATATGAGACAGATGGATTGATCGAATCAAGCCAGCAAGTTATTGGGTCAGGCCTTGATGTTAAATATGACTCAAAGGTATCCATCTCCTTACTGCCAGGTTTTGAGATTCCTACAGGTATAATTTTTAAAGCTATTATTGATGGCTGTGGTGGCCCGGAATGATATGAGAACAGTTTTAGAAATAAGCTATCGGTGGAATTTTAAAGTGAATTTTCTAAGCCTTGAATAAAGGGAAAGGATTTCCAGGAAATTTATTTTTCAAGCATATTGTATTAATGCTAATTATAGCATTTATTTGTATCAATTTTCAGGCTATTCATGCTGTCAAAATATAAATGAAAAATACCTACTTTGACTTGATTGATCAAAGTTATTACTTTCCCCAGGAAGGCTTTGATCTGAAAGATGGCTATCTCAGCTTTCACGGTGTTTCACTAAAATATCTCATAGAAAAATACGGTACCCCCTTCAAGCTCATGTACTTGCCTCGTATCGGTGAGCAGATAAGGAAAGCAAGAAACCTTTTTAACAGGGCTATCAAGCGCAATAATTATAAGGGGCAGTACAACTATTGCTACTGTACAAAATGTTGCCATTTCTCGCACGTAGTTAAAGCCGCTCTGAAAGAAGGTGTCCACATTGAAACCTCTTCATCTTTTGATATTGATTTGATTTACAAATTGTACTCAGAAGGCAATCTTGATAAAAGTACTATTCTTGTACATAACGGTTACAAGACAGAGGACTACCTGTATAAGATCATACAGCTCAATAAAGATGGTTTCAAGAATTCAATTCTTGTCCTTGATTCCAAGTCTGAAATCAATCGTCTGACTGCCAAGCTGAGTGATCTGGAAAAGCCCATAAAAATAGGCATTCGCATGGCTATCGATGAAGAGCCGCAATCGGCTTATTATACCTCTCGACTGGGCATTCGTCACAATGATATCATTGATTTTTACAAGACTGAAATTGAAAACAATGATAAGCTGACGCTTAAGATGGTACACTTCTTCATCGATACAGGTATAAAGGATAATATGTACTATTGGGGAGAGTTTCAGAAAGCTTTAAAGCTCTTTGTGGAATTGCAAAGGATTTCACCCAGTATTCGGGCCATCAACCTAGGCGGAGGATTTCCCATCAGGAATAATATGGGCTTTGAATATGATTATGAATACATGATCAATGAGATTGTGAGTAATATCAAATCCGCCTGTGTGGAGGCGGATATCTGCGAGCCGGATATATTTACAGAGTTTGGAAAATATACCGTAGGGGAGAGTGGTGCCATCATTTTCCAGGTATTGGAACAAAAGCAGCAAAACGATACCGAGAGATGGTATATGGTAGATAATTCTCTTATGAACACCATTCCGGATGCCTGGTCTATTTTTGAAAAATTCATACTTCTTCCAGTAAATAAATGGGATAATGAATATTCCCGCGTCAATATAGGAGGAATCAGTTGCGATCATTCGGATTACTATAATTCGGAGGACATGAACCAGCAGATATTTCTTCCGAGGTATTCGGATGATGATTCTGAACCTCTTTATGTAGGATTTTTTCACACGGGAGCCTACCAGGATTCTATCAGCGGATATGGCGGTATAAAACACTGCCTCATCCCTTCACCAAAATTGATAATCATTGACCGGGATGAAACCGGCAATTTCGTCGACACTGTTTACCGCAATGAGCAGAAAGTCGAGGATATGCTTCACATCCTGGGATACGCAATAGATTAATTGATTTAAGCCAATGAAAACATTTGCAGGTATATCGCATGAATACTCCGATCGGGACAATTCAAGTGTATTTTTACAGAGCATACCTTATGACGGTACATCTACATGGGGTAAAGGCGCTGATAAGGGCTATCAGGCCTTCATGGATGCTGCTGAAAATATGGAGCTGTATGATATTGAAACAGATTCTGAAGTCTATAGACAAGGTATACATGTGCTTGAACAGCTAAAAGGCTTTGAATCTCCTGAAGCTATGTTCGAAGCAACATACAAGAATACCAGGGCATTGCTTGACGAGGATAAGTTTTTGACTTTTTTTGGTGGTGAGCACTCTATTTCCATAGGAATTATAAAGGCTTTTTATGAGAAATATGACAAGCTGACGGTCTTGCAAATCGATGCGCATGCTGACTTGAGACCAAGTTATGGTGGCACGCTCTATAATCATGCCTGTGCTATGTATGATGCCAGTAAAAATTGCAATCTTATCCAGGTGGGTATTCGGAGTATGGACATCTCAGAGAAGGAACATGTGGATTCATTCAAATGCTACTTTGCTCATGAAATGATACATGGCAAGTCATGGATGCAGGAGTCTATTGACCAAATGACCCAAAACGTTTACATCAGTTTTGATCTGGATGCATTTGACCCATCGATAATGTCTGCGACAGGAACGCCTGAGCCGGGAGGATTGAGCTGGTATACGACCCTGGAATACTTGTATAAAGTGTTTATGGAGCGCAATGTTGTTGGCTTTGATATTGTCGAGTTGGCTCCCATAGAAAATTTGCATGCACCCCAATTTCTGGTAGCAAAACTTTATTATAAAATGCTGAGCTATAAATTTCATGGCTGATTAAATTATTTGCCGGATTTATTTCTTATCAAATAAATACAATGACTCAATCAAAAGGTCCTGTTTCACAATTTATCTTAAAGCACTACAAACATTTTAATGCAGCTTCGCTCGTTGATGCGGCAAAAGCTTATGAAGAGCAAGTGAGAAATGGTCATAAGATGATGATTACATTAGCAGGTGCCATGAGCACTGCAGAGTTGGGTAAATCCCTGGCTGAAATGATACGAAGAGATAAGGTCGATATCATATGTTGTACAGGGGCTAACCTTGAAGAGGATGTTTTTAACCTGGTTGCCCATAATCATTACAAGCGTATCCCCGGCTACAGAGATCTGAGCCCTGAAGAAGAGCAAAAACTGCTGGAACAGCATTACAACAGGGTTACGGATACCTGCATACCGGAAGCCGAGGCAATGAGGCAGATTGAAGAGCACCTGCATGCCGTTTGGAAGAATGCGAGTGATAGAGGGGAGCGTTATTTTCCCTATGAATATTTTTATAAAATCCTGTTGAGTGGTGAGCTGGAAGCTAAATACCAGATCAATCCAGAGGATAGCTGGCTTCTGGCGGCAGCTGAAAAGAATTTGCCGATAATAGTTCCCGGATGGGAGGATTCTACCTGCGGGAATTTCTTTGCTTCTTATTGCATTGAAGGAGAGATAAAGCATTCTGCGATGAAATCTGGCATTGAGTATATGATGTATCTGGCTGATTGGTACCAAAGAAATGCCGGTGATAAAGGCGTTGGTTTTTTTCAAATAGGAGGAGGTATTGCCGGTGATTTCCCAATATGTGTCGTTCCAATGCTGCACCAGGACCTTCAATTGGAAGAAATTCCAATGTGGTCGTATTTCTGTCAGATCAGTGATTCTACTACCAGCTATGGATCTTACTCGGGAGCTGTGCCCAATGAAAAAATCACATGGGGCAAGCTCAATGTAGATACTCCCAAATTTATAATTGAATCAGATGCTACAATAGTAGCGCCTTTGATATTTGCTTATTTATTGGATTGGTAATTTTTAAATAATGAAACATTCAAAGAAATTCAAACTGAAAAAAAACGATCAAGAAGATAGGATGCTTGAAGGAAAATCGAAAAAGAAAAAGAAAGCTTCATTGAAACCAGGAGACACTGGTAGAATCAAGTACAGGAACCAATTTTTTAATGAATTATATGAAGAGGAATGAGCAAGCCAAGAGTAATTAAATACTTTGATAATCTGGATGATGCCACCAAAGCTGAACTGCTTGATCTATATCCCTACGGATTTGACCGGAATCTCATCACCTTTAAAAATCAGAAGGGCGAGCTGATTTCGGCACTGCCTTATGAGAACGAACAGTTCATGTATATGATCAAGATGTCGAAAGCTGAGGCACAGGAAATCTATAGCGACCTTGAGGAAATGGACTTTGACTCAGATGATGTCGATAATGATAATGACAATGATGATCTGGATTTTGATGAGATTCCATCCGATGATGATCCCATCGATGAAGCCTAGAAATTTTGATATAGTACAGTTATAAATGCCAATATTTAATAAAGCTATAATCAGCTATGGCTTGAAATGTCCACCTGTATTTAAATACTTAATTCAGATTTCAGGCTTTATATATGGTCTAAAGCTTGAATACTTTTCTATCTTTGTATCCCGTAGTGAAAATTGCATAATCTCAATCTGCGCAATCAATGACCAAATATATTTTCGTTACGGGCGGTGTAACTTCTTCCCTTGGAAAAGGTATTATATCGGCCTCTCTTGCTAAGCTGTTACAGGAACGCTCTTATAAGGTGACCATTCAAAAACTGGATCCCTATATCAATGTGGATCCGGGTACTTTGAATCCCTATGAACATGGGGAATGCTATGTTACCGATGATGGAGCTGAAACAGATTTAGACCTCGGACATTACGAACGCTTTTTAAATACAGCCACCTCACAGGATAATAACATCACAACAGGGCGCATTTATCAGACTGTAATTAACAAAGAAAGGGAAGGGGTTTACCTGGGCAAGACGGTGCAAGTCATTCCTCACATCACAGACGAGATTAAAAGAAGAGTCATGCTTCTCGCAGACAAGGGGGACTTTGACATAGTAATCACTGAAATAGGAGGAACAGTAGGAGATATAGAGTCTTTGCCATACCTGGAAGCCTTAAGGCAAATGCGCAGAGAATTGGGTATTGAAAATTGCCTGAATGTGCACCTAACTCTGATTCCATATCTGAGTGCAGCCAAAGAATTAAAGACTAAACCGACGCAGCACTCAGTAAAGGAACTCCTGCAGGCTGGTATACAGCCCGACATACTGGTTTGCCGTACCGAAAAGCCACTCACAACAGAATTGAAGCAAAAGCTGGCGCTTTTCTGTAACGTTGACCAAAAATCTGTTATCGAAGCTATTGATGCCAGCACCATATATGACGTACCTCTTTTGATGCTTAAAGAAAAACTTGATTTAAGGGTACTTAAAAAGCTCAAACTCAAAACAAGTCAAAAGCCAGAGCTCACAGCATGGAAAGAATTTCTGGGACGCTTAAAAAACCCATCCCATGACATTAAAATAGGCTTGATCGGTAAATACAACGAACTGCCTGATGCATATAAGTCTATATATGAATCTTTCGTTCACTCAGGCGCAGCCAATGAGTGTCATGTAAATGTGGTACCTATACACTCAGAAAGGCTAGAGTCTGATGAGCTGGGACCCTACCTCGACAGCCTGGATGGCATACTGGTCGCCCCGGGATTTGGTGAACGCGGAATCGAAGGTAAAATACGGGCTATACAATATGTGAGGGAAAACAAGATTCCTTTCTTTGGAATCTGTTTGGGTATGCAATGTGCAGTAGTCGAATATGCACGGAATGTAGTTGGTCTCAAAGGGGCAGCATCCACGGAGGTAAATGATAAAACATCCCATCCAGTCATTGATTTGATGGAAGATCAAAAGTCAATCAAAACAATGGGTGGCACAATGAGGCTCGGTTCTTATAAGTGCAGGATCGAAAAATCATCTATGGCTCATAAAGCCTATGGAAGACAGGAGATTCAGGAGAGACACCGACATCGATTCGAGTTTAATAATAAATACCTTAAGAAATTTACAGATGCCGGAATGATAACGTCAGGCATAAATCCGGATACAGGATTGGTTGAGATAGTCGAACTCAAAGATCATCCCTTCTTTGTTGGCGTTCAATTCCACCCGGAACTCAAAAGTACAGTCGAAAGGCCTCACCCGCTATTTGTTGCTTTTGTAAAAGCTATGCTTAAGAACAAGTTCAATGAGAAAGCTTAAGCTGGATGAACTGAACAGGCTGAGCCTTAAAGAATTTAAGACTGCAGATCGTATACCTGTCGTTGTCGTATTGGATAATATAAGATCTGCACTTAATGTTGGATCTATCTTCAGGACTTGTGATGCTTTTGCAGTCGAAAAGCTTTACCTCTGTGGTATAACCGCCAGACCTCCTCACAAGGAAATCAACAAGACAGCGATTGGAGCTACCGACTCGGTGGATTGGGAATATGCTGAAGATATCCTTGCACTTGCAAGAATACTAAAGTCTTCATCGTATACCCTGATAGGTGTTGAACAAACAAATGAATCTGTCATGTTGCAGGATTATTTTCCCGAGTCAAAAGAAGAACGGGTGGCCTTGATACTAGGTAATGAAGTACAGGGGCTTTCAACAGATCTGTTGCCACTTCTGGACCGTGCCCTCGAAGTTCCACAATACGGTACAAAGCATAGCATAAATGTTGCCGTATGTGCGGGTGTTGTTATTTGGGATATACTTAAAAAATACCGTCTTAATTAGTATTTGTAATCGGGTCGGAATATCATCCTAATACCAAAATGCCACTGGTTGATATTGCTTCTGTTGCTGTCATTTTCCGGGTTGGCCAGCGCGTAAGCACTGTATTGTTCCGGCCAGGCAATGCCGAAATTCATACTGTACTGAATGAACGGAGTAAGTGTAATGAGGTTAGTCAGGCCCATATCGAAGCCGCCACCAATGCCAAGACGGAAACTTGTTGCCGTAGCATTCTCAGGTATAAAACTGCTGAGCGGATCCATCTCCGTTGATAAAGTGTGATGACTTATGCCAGGTGAAAACAGCCAGTAAAATCCTTTGGCAACCATGTTGCCATCTTTTGAAAATGTTGGACAATTGCAGTCACCATAAAAGTCAAGAGGGTACAACTGGATGTTTATATTAAAATTATACGATGTACGGGTATGCGCATTGACAAGGAATTCCTCCTGGTTGATTTCTGTTCTCGAACTGGCATAGCTGATTTCAGGAAGGAATTCCAGCCTGTAGTTTTTAAGTCGGAACCAGTAATTAATTCCAAATTCGTAGGACCTGTTGAGCAAGTTCTGACTGGTATCGCTTACTTCCTGGTAGTTATTATTCCATGCTTTATTGGAGTTGTTCTGTATTCTCGCAGATACACCAAACTGGGCATATGAGCTTAAAGGTAAAAGCAGTAAACATATGCAAATAAGATTTTTAAACAGGCTCATGCTCATTTTTTAGCTAATTTATTAACAAATAACGAAGCCTTCTGTTTTTAGGGTGATTTGAAGCGGTAGAATTATGCGTTCAATTCACATATATTTGCTCATTCGATGAATACAAAGACTAAAAATAACAAGGTAAGCGTCATAACACTGGGTTGTTCTAAGAACCTGGTAGACTCTGAAAATATAATTACGCAGTTACAGGCCAATGATTATGAGGTCGAGCATGACAAGCATTCTGAGGACTCGAATATCCTCATAGTCAATACCTGCGGCTTTATTGACAGGGCCAAGCAGGAGTCGGTAGACACCATTCTGCAAGGCATTGAACTAAAGAAGCAAGGGCATATAGAAAAACTTTATGTGACCGGTTGCTTGAGCGAGAGGTACAAGTCCGATTTGGAGCAGGAAATGCCTGAAGTAGATGCCTATTTTGGGACCATGGAGCTGCCGGCACTATTGCACAGGTTTAATGCTGATTACAAGCATGAACTCATTGGTGAGCGCTGGACGGCTACGCCACAGCATTATGCATACCTTAAGATTTCGGAAGGCTGCAACCGGACATGCTCTTTTTGTGCTATCCCCCTGATGCGAGGTAAGCATATATCCCGTAGCATAGAAGACCTGGTTAAGGAAGCCGGAAACCTAGCTCGCAACGGAGTCAAGGAAATCATGCTGATAGCACAGGAGTTGAGCTATTACGGTCTTGATATATATAAGCGAAGAGCATTGCCAGAATTGCTTAAAGCCTTATGCAAGCTTGAGGGTATAGAATGGATCCGACTGCACTACGCTTATCCCAGCAAATTTCCATTGGAGATTATCGAGACGATGGTAGAGGAAGCTAAAATCTGCAATTACCTTGACATGCCCTTGCAGCATGCTGCAGACTCCGTTCTCAAAAATATGCGCAGACAGATCACTAAGGAGGAGCAGACACAATTGCTCAATACCATCAGAGAGATGAATCCAGGTATTGCCATTCGAACAACAATGCTGGTGGGCTTCCCTGGTGAAACAGAAGAAGATTTTGAAGCTTTATGCGATTTTGTGCGTGAGCAGCAATTTGAGCGACTGGGTGTCTTTATGTATTCGCACGAAGAAGATACAAGTGCTCATGAGATGGAAGATGACATCCCTGATGAAGTCAAGGCAGATCGTTCAAATCGACTGATGGAGATACAACAGGAAATTTCATTTGAGAAGAATCTTGCCAAGCTTGGCCATAGTTACAAAGTACTGATCGACAGAAAGGAAGGGGAGTACTTTATTGGAAGAACAGAATATGATTCTCCGGAAGTGGATAATGAAGTATTGATTCCAGCTGAAAGTAATTATACACGCGTTGGGGATTTTGCCATGGTTGAGATCATAAATGCAGAAGCCTATGATCTGTATGGAAAAATTATCTAGGAGTTTTTAAACTTTAAATGTGTTATCTTATTTAAAATGCATCAGAATTCTATGAGCATACCAGAAAACCAACAATCTGTGTTTTCAAAACAGGTACATCCCGTTAAGCAAGTTGTTATTTGTTTGATTGCCCTCATTGCGGTAATGGGTGTTGCCAAGTTGGCCTTTCCAATGGAAACCTTGGCTGATAGGGCGGCATACTGGGAAATTGCATTTGCTATCCTGATGGGGTATGCTTTGTTTAACAGCATCTTTAGTCTGTCATATCATGATAAAACTCTCTATTTCAGAGACAGCATTTTATGCTTTATCGGCTTAGCTGCAGCAGGTGGCTTCCTGGCTTGGTATTTTTCAGGTTTGACTATGGATGAAGCAGGCTCTTTTAGATGGTTATATTTCGTCTTTGGCTTTTCATACCTCGTTTTTATAAGCATAGTGAACCTGATGCGAAAGATCATAGAGATAGCCAAGAAGCAGGATGCTCGTTTACGCGGCGAGCAATAGCCTTAATAAGCATCGCGTTTGTAAGAAATAAAAATAATGACCATGCGTATCAGTATATTTTTCACAGCTTTTATAATCCTGATTTCATGTCAGGAAAACTCCTCTGTTTTATCTGCACAATCGGAAAAAGCAGGCTCTGCCATAGATAAAATTGAAAAGACTGACTCTGAATGGAAAAAGCATCTGACTGAAATAGAATATTACGTACTCAGGGAAGAAGGAACTGAGCGTGCTTTCAGTGGCGATCTCTGGGATCATAAAGGCGATGGTGTGTATACCTGTGCAGCCTGCGCATTGCCTCTATTTGATTCAAAAACAAAGTATAAATCCGGCACAGGATGGCCCAGTTATTATCAACCCATTAACCGAACGAATGTAGGAGAGTCTACGGATTATAAAATCGGCTATCCCAGAACAGAAGTGCATTGTGCGCGATGTGGTGGTCATCTTGGACATGTCTTCAAAGACGGGCCTAAGCCAACGGGATTAAGGTATTGTATAAATTCTGTGAGTCTGGATTTTGTGGATAGACAAGATGTAGCTAAGGATAAATAATCAGATCATCCTTATCATAAATTTATTTTTTTTCCCATTTTCCAGAAAGATGTAGGCATCCTGCAACAGGTTTTCTGATGACAGGCTTAATTCATCGGATGTGACCTTTACTTTATTCAAACTTACAGCATTGCCTTTAATGGCACGTCGATACTCACTGAGTGAGCTGAATATGCCAGTTTCCTCTGTAAGCAGGGCGTCCAGTTTAAGGCCTCCTTGAAGTTTTTCTTTATTAATCTCGAATGACGGAATTTCCTTGCTCACCATCTTAAGTGCCTGGGCAGAGATGCCTTTGATAGCTTTTGCATCGAGCTTTCTGTTGAATATGATTTCTGAGACATCTTTAACAGCTTCAAAAGCCTCATCGGAATGAATACGTTTTGTTATCTCTTCGGCCATTAATGATTTAAGTTGCCTAGGGTCTTGACTCAAATCGTTGATCATACCCAGAACTTCATTTTTTGATTTCAGGCTGAAGTATTTAAGATACATGGGCACATCTGCATCGTCGGCGTTAATCCAGAATTGGTAGAACTGGTATGGACTGGTCATCTCAGGATCAAGCCAAATGTTTCCTTGTTCGGATTTGCCAAATTTCTTACCGTCAGATTTTGTCAAAAGCTTCGAAGTTACGGCATAAGCCTTTGATCCCTCTAGATTCCTGCGGATGAATTCGACGCCTGAAGTAATATTACCCCATTGATCTGATCCTCCCATCTGAAATGCGCAGTTATCCTGCTGGTAAAGTACCTGGAAATCATACGACTGCAATAGCTGGTAACTGAATTCTGTGAAGGACATACCTGTATCAAGCCTGTTCTTGACGGAATCCTTCGACATCATATAGTTGATCGTCAGTGTCTTTCCAACACTCCTTAGAAAATCCAGGACGTTCATGTCTTTGTAAAAATCATAGTTGTTACGTAAAACGGCCTGGTTGCCACTTGAGCCAAATTCCATGAATTTTTCCATCTGGGACTTCTGGAATCTCAAATTATGATCTATCTCCTCAAGACTTTTGAGCTCTCTTTCTTTGTCCTTTCCCGAAGGATCACCTATGCGGCCAGTAGCACCCCCCATAAGAACAATTGGACGGTGACCTGATCTCTGCCAAAGCGTCAATGCCATAATCTGAACATAGTTGCCTATGGTTAGTGAAGGGGCCGTAGGGTCAAAGCCTATATAAGCCGTACACATGCCCTTTTCGGTTTCTTCTTTAGCTCCGGGTATGAAATCGTGGAGCATATCTCTCCACTCGAATTCTTCGAAAAAGTTCATATTTAGGATTTAGCCTGCAAAATTAAAACAATGCGATATAACTATAGAGTATCCCTTGCCTATAATAGGAAATCTTTTGAAAATGAGTGGGGCAGTAAGGGTGATATGCCATCAAGCTTGATGATGTGATTGCCATCACTGCTTAGATACAGCGGTATTTCTGCCTTTTGACGTTCTTCAAATTCCCGTATGACCTGGCGACAGGCACCGCAAGGCATACAGATTTCTTTAAGCGGCTTAGCCGGATTCTTTGCGGTTATGGCCAAGGCTTTGATCCTGAAACTGTCATTATCAGCTCCGGCATTGTACAAAGCCACTCTCTCTGCGCACATGCATAAGGGGAAAGAGGCATTCTCCTGGTTGCATCCCAAATAGGTCCTGCCATCTTCCAGTAGAAGGGCAGCCCCCACGTAAAACTTTGAGTAGGGCGCATAGGCTCTGTCCATCTGGGATTGAGCAGCTTGTATCAATACGGCGATTTCATCTGGTAAATTTGACAGAGAATCAAATACCTCGCATTTAAAATTGTATTTTTCGTCCATAAGCCTCTTTAATGCTTATAAATATAAGTTTATGTTTTCAGAAGCTCCTAAAAAGAACATCTAAGCTTATGAGTGTCATGATGGCATGTAGCCCAAGTACGGGTAGTTCTCTGCTCAGAAGGATACTCAACAGGCATTCATCCATTTTCTGTGGCTCAGAGACTCATATACTGGCCAAGGAATCCTTATACCTTGATTGGAAAGCGAGTCATAAGAAACTTTTGTCGGGCTTTCCATATGGCTTGAGGGACAAAGCCTGGGTGCACTTCAGAGGTATTATCCTGGATGAAGAGTACAGAATTGATATATCTGAACTTAAAAATGTCTTGGCTCATTCTGATAGCATGCAGCAATTTATTGTCAGCCTGTCTCAAGTTATTCTGCAAAAGGAAAATAAAACCCTCTGGATTGAAAAAACTCCTACCAATGCCTTATGTGCAGAACATTTCTTGAATATGGATTCAGATTCAAAACTGATACATATCACACGTAATCCTTATGACGTCATAAGCTCATTGATGAATAGAGGCTTGAGTACCTTAGAAGCGGTCTGCAGATACTTAATCAATACAAGCCACTTGGCTAAGCTAGATGAACATGATCGTTGCTATTTGATCCGTTATGAAGATCTGGTTGCAAATCCTCAAAATGAGCTCTCTCAGCTTCTCATGTTTATTGGACTAGAATTCGAAGAAAGCATGTTGTCGCAGCACCATGGTGAAAAGGGAGTTGCACATATGAAAGGATGGTCGTATAAAGAAACAGCAAAAATAGAGAAGGGTAGTGTAAACAAATTTGAATTATTAGATGCAAAGAGTAGAAATCAAATTTGCTCGTTGCTGAAGCATGTAAAGCTAAAAGATAAGGATCTGCCATCTTTTCATGATATCTGTAGTACATTCAATTATAAGCTAAGACCCTTTGATAAAAATGAAAAATCATTGCATAGCGCAAAGAGAGTCTTGCTCCGCGATCGCTTGTTGCGCAGTATGAAATTCCGATATTTTAATCACTTTAATTATCCTTTTTATATTGATTGATGAAAAAGCTGCATGTGAAACAATATCTCGAAAATAAGCTGGATATTCCTGCATCCATAAGGGAGAAGGCCTCTATTGTTTCTTATTATATCGATTGTTATGAAGGCGATGAAGCTAAACTGGAAGATGATATAATACGTCTGAATAAGGGTGAACCTATTCAGTATGTCTGCGGGTATTCTTTTTTTTATGGGTACAAATTCCAAGTTGCTCCTGGTGTTCTTATACCGCGTCCAGAAACAGAAGAACTGGTGTATTGGATTGAAACGGAGCATAAGACATCGCGAAATCTCAGAATTCTTGACATCGGATGCGGCTCTGGATGTATGTCTGTCAGTCTGTTGAATAAGCTCTCTGTTAAGCGGGCATATGCGGCTGATATCTCAAAAAGAGCATTGGAATTAACTCAACTCAACGCGCATCGATATGGCAGGGAGCTGGTTTGCATAGAATGGGACGTGCTTCAATCCAGTTTGCTGCCTGAATTCCTGGATCTGGATATAATTGTTTGTAATCCACCATATATTCTGGAATCTGAACGTACAAGAATGGACGATTCTGTATTGGATTATGAGCCAAAAGAAGCCCTATTCGTTGAAGGCGATGATCCGCTAGTCTTCTACAAAAGAGTTCTTGAGTTATTTTCAGGAGATGGCGTAAATCCTTCACTTCAGGTATATTTCGAAACCAGTGATCAATACCACGAATCATATATCAAGCTTTGTGAAACTTTAAAGTGGAAATACGAAGCGAGGAAAGACCTGCAGGGTAATTCGCGCATGATGAAGTGCTGGCGATAATTAGCTGCCTGACTTCTTGATATCCTTGGCTCCCTTCGTTTTCAGGAAATCTATGATCCTGTCCCTTTTGTCTCCCTGAATGATTATTTCTCCATTTTTTTGAGTGCCCCCGACACCGCAATGGGCTTTTAATGCTTTTTCAAGATCTTTCATCATAGTATGGGTCATCTGTAAACCTTTTACTATGGATACAGCTTTTCCTCCGCGACCTTTCTTTTCCAGGTGCACACGAATGCTTGATTGGCCTAAAAAATGCATAACTCCTTTATCCTGGCCTTTTGGCTCTTCCGGCGCCTTTTCAGGATTTCCTAAAGCCCTGAATTCATCCCAGTTTAGCGTTTTGTCTCCCACATTTTTGAATTTGAATCAAAAATAAGGGGATCATCAGTTCTTGATGAATATTTTAAAGGATTTCTGAGCATCCTGATAGCTTATGCGCAGTATGTAAATACCCGTTTGGAAATTTGTTTTACGCAGAACATAGCTGCCGTATGTCTCGGTAGCCAGGACTTGTCTTCCGTCAACAGTGTAGATTTCAAGTTTATAGGATTGCATTGAACTGCTTTCAATTCTAATTTCTGTATTCGTTTCTGAAATATTGAACTCTTCAGAATTTATTTCAATGATACTTGTTGTGCACTCGCATGAAATATCCAATGCCGTCGCCAGGTAACAATCATCTATACCCGGAACTATCAGGGCCATTTCATTGATGTGATCTTCTTCATGGAATGGTCCGAGGGCAATGGGTAAATCAGCAAATGAATAATGACCATGGTTCATTCCGTTACCTCTTAACTCAAAAATATAGTCCGTGTTTTCGAATCCATGAGAGGCGTCAATAACCAGATAGAAATGCCCATCATCGCAGAGGGTCTGGATTGCAGTCAGTTCGTACAGTTCGCATTCTACAGGCTGTTCTAATTCGACGACTGTTTCCAAACAGCAATCAGGATGATCCTCAAGGCACATCTTGATATGCATGCGATCAGGTACACCATCCAGATATCTGAATTCGAAAGGAGGGACAATATTTAATTCAGTGCTGTAGTATTCTCCATTAACATACATGTCCAGATTTACTGGAGCATCAATGTCAATGTGGAAGTCAAAAATCAGGAGTAGTTCTCCTTCAGCATGGATGACTGTTTCTACCAGCTCAAGATCCGCTATGGGACAGCGTTCATTAGAGTCATCGCAATCAGGTCCCATAAACTCTTCGATGGCACAACAGTGAGGATTGTCATTATCGCATATCTTGATCAATTGATACACAGCATCCCTGAGTGGGAAGTTCTCAATTCGTACCGGTAGATCTGCATAGGCATAATATCCTACGAAGGTGTTTCCTGACCAAAGGTCAAAGAACGCATTGGTGTTGTTTTCATAATCAAAGTCAACTGATAAATTGTAGGTTCCATCGTTATTGCATTCAATGCCATAAACTCTAATGCTATCGATCTGACATGGCTCATTTTCATCACAGCAGACTGCATAATCGAATGTGAAAACATCATAACAATCATTATCAAAATCAATGACCTTCACTTCTGTTAACTGATCGCACATTCTTTCAAATGGTCCTACAGTATAATATGTAAAGCCATATTGAAAGGTGTCTACAATAACTCCATTGACAAGTACAGCGAAACCCAGATCACCAGGGTTTTTATATTCAAATTCAAGATCCAGCATAAAGGTATTGGCATCTGTACATTCATAAGCCTCTGCGAATAATTCAAATATTCCACATTCTCCATCTTGTTCGCATTCAGGACCCATGAATTCAATTGTTTCACAACATTCAGGAACATCATTTATACAAATGGTGATGATGTCATATTCAGCATCTCTGCCAGGAAATCTATCAATAAGCAATGGAAGCGAATCCAGTGCAAAGTAACCGATGAGTTGGTTGTCTGCAGCAAACACTTCAAAGAAATCATTGCCTTGATATTCATATTCAAAATCTATCCAAAGGGTGTAGGAGCCGTCTTCGTGGCATTGACCAGGATCGACAACAAGATCATAGATCTCACATTCCATATTAGCATCGCAACAAGGAGGCTCCTCAAAATAAGCTTCAGCATAACAGTCAGCATCTTCAATATCTCTAACGATAAACTCATAATTGGTTTTGCAATCTGCTAGAATAGGCCCTACGGTATAATAGACTTGACCGTATACGAAAGTATCATAAATGACACCGTTTCCTCTTACAAGAAATCCACTTGATTCTGGATTTTCCACTTTGAATGCCAGGTCAACATATATTGTACCACTGGCTGTTGTACATTCTTGAGCCTCAATGACCAAATCATTGATAGAGCAATCATCATGTTCAGAGCAATCAGGCGCATCATTCCATTCAGTTCCCGTATAGCAGAAAATATTATTGTGATCCGTCAGGAAATAATAATACAGCATATTACTGTGCTCAAATTCACCCAGGAGGTAGGGGAAATCCTGAGTAGATACACGTTTTCTGTATTTGAAACTTCCGTTATAGTCGTTTGATTCATGGTAGAAAAAAGTCAGCCATAATGAATCTACCAATAGGTTCTCCTGAAAAGTGGCATAAGCCAGGTAGCTGCTGTCGCTGGTACATTCAAATTCCACAGTTGTAATAATATATCCTGAAGAGGAATCATGAAAACAGTCTACCGCCGCGTCACACTCTTCATTGCGAAAATCAAAGCGTGTAATGCAATCCCGATTGACCAGGTCTTGTGCTGTAAATACTATGCTTTGATTATTGGAAGGAATCATGATATTGTATGGATTCATATCGTATTTGAAGCGTTCTACCGGTACACCATTAAACGAAATTTCAAAACCACGTTCGGAGCCTCCTTCTGAATCCACATAAAATTCCAGATTTCTGTAGCCCAAGGAATCACAAGCCTCCAAAGAAACCTCCTTGACTAAGATGAAACAATCTTCCTCACAGCATGCGTTTTCATTAAGTTCAATGAAATTGGAGCAGTTGTCGATTTCATTGTCTATCACAACAAATTCATAATGAGTCTCACAATCTGCTAGCATAGGTCCGAGCTGGTAGTTTTCATTTCCATATTCAAAGTGACCATATTCCTGGCCATTACCTACAATCCGGAATCCTTCGTTTCCTGTATTTTCCGCTTCAAAGCTGATTGTGATATAAAAACTGTCAGATTCCACACATTCAATGCCAGCAATTTCCAGCTCAGAGATCAAGCAATCCTGTCCTTCAAGAGTGAAGCTAAGAAGAGTAAATAGAATGAAGATGGAAGTGGAAAGGGATAACTTTTTCATGGTGGACATAGGTTTTAGTCATTTATATAGATAATATACAGGATAGAGCTAAAACGTTGCCTAAGCATCAATTCATATAAATATCATTAAAAAAATTAAT
>RFSX01000003.1 GCA_009923745.1 Chitinophagia bacterium | reverse complement strand
AAAAAGATTAACCAGGGAATGAGCTTGTCTGAATTCAAGTTTATCTATTTCTGGGAATACTTTCACCGCTTATGGGCACGGATGATGGGCTTTGTGTTTATAATACCTCTTTTCTTTTTTGTCTTAAAGGGCTGGACGGATAAACGGCTCCTGATCCGCTTATCCTATGTATTTGGTGCTGCAATGTTAGCAGCAGTCTTTGGTTGGATTATGGTTGCCAGTGGACTTGTTGAAAGGCCGTGGGTTAATGCGTATAAATTAAGTCTTCATTTAAGTATTGCCTTACTTACCTTTGGTTTACTCTTATGGCTGTTTTTTGATGTATTTCTTGAAAGGAAATATTGCTTTGACTTAAAGTTTTTCAGAAGCGTGTCCTGGCTGTTTTTGATTGCTTTGGTGATTCAAATGTTTTTAGGAGCTGTCGTATCTGGTATGCGGGCAGCATTATATTATCCATCCTGGCCTGATATGAATGGCGTATTTATACCTGAGATTCTTTTGGATGGTTCTAACTGGTCTTTATCTTCTATCGTTGATTACGATCGAGATGCTCTTATGCCCGCCCTTATACATGTATTGCATCGCAACTGGGCTTATGTGGTGTATGGAATAGGAATGTATTTTGCGATTAATGCCTTAAGATATCCATTCAAGAGACTTGTGCATATTACTTCTATAGCTTTGATAATATTTCTAAATATCCAGCTTTTACTGGGTGTTATGGTACTCCTTAATTCCAAAAGCTCTATACCCGTTTTCTATGGAGTAATGCATCAGGCAATTGCTATATTTATATTCTCAATCGCCTTGTTAAATATTTTTATGTTTAAAAAGCTGCGGTTGTCCAATGAAAAGGGATGAATAAATATCTTAAGCAGGAAGGGGAATATCATTATATAGAAACAACACCGGGGAAAGAAGTTATTTTATTGCTTCACGGTTTGTTTGGTGCTCTCAGTAATTTCGAAGATATCATCAATGATTTCAAGGATGACTATAATGTGGTAGTTCCTATATTACCAATTATGGAAATGCCTATGAAAAAGCTAGGGTTATCCGGGCTTGTTGCGTACATAGAAGGGTTTGTTGAGTTTAAATCTATCGATGAGGTTAATGTATTAGGTAATTCCCTTGGTGGTCACCTCGCCCAGCTTTATGCCTTATCCAATCCGGAGAAAGTAAAGTCAATTATATTAACTGGTAGTTCTGGCTTGTTCGAAAATGCTATGGGTAACACTTTCCCTAAGCGTGGAGATTATGAATTCATAAAGAAGAAAACAGAATCTGTTTTCTATGATCCAAAAACCGCAACAAAGGAGCTTGTAGATGAGGTTTTTGATACAGTTAATGATAGGATGAAAGCCTTGCGTGTTGTGATAACGGCAAAATCGGCTGTCAGGAATAATCTGGAAGACAAGATTAAAAAGATAGCTGCACCTACACTATTGATATGGGGGCGCGAAGATGATATTACTCCAGCGTTTGTGGCTGAAAAATTCCATGAACTTATTCCAAATACACGATTGGAGTTTATAGAAAAATGTGGCCACGCGCCAATGATGGAGAGGCCAAAAGAATTTAATTCTATCCTTAAAGAGTTCCTTGAAAACCAGAATTAAGGCTGGTTTTCTTTTTTAGCAGCGCGCCGTGCTCTTTGCATGGGGTTTTCCCAGGATCTTCTATTGTTCCGTTTAAATAATTCAAAGCGATCTGGTTTTTCAGATGGTACCAGCGTATTATTGCTTCTGTCAATATCCGCAGTCTCGAGAAAAGGATCTAAGGATATGTTCACTACCCTCTTGTCTACTATGAACGTTTTGTTAATAGAGGATTGATTAAACCTCCATATTTCTGCGGGGATACGCTCAATTTTCTTTTCTCCATCTTCGAATTCGAATTCTATAATTACAGGCATTACAAGACCACCTTTGTTTTCTATTTCCAATTGGTAAAAATGTTCTTTTCCTTCTAGCAATAGCTGTTCTTCTTCCGATAGAGAACTTAGGTATTTATTATATTCCTCTTGGTCAATAATATCTACGTCCAGTTCATCATAAAATGTATAAAAATCATTGATACTTGTATCCACTTCATTGAGAGTCTGAACAATTTCTTCCCTGTTTCTTATAGTACTGATATATTCTCTCGAATTCTCTCTTTCCTGTTTTGCTGCTGTACTATTTACAACAGGATCTTTGCTATCTATTTTATAATATTTGACCTTAGATAAGACTTGGTCTACATGGTCGTTTGTATAGAACCACCCTCTCCAAAACCAGTCCAGGTCTACAGCGCTGGCGTCTTCCATCGTTCTGAAAAAGTCAGCTGGTGTAGGATGCTTGAATTTCCATCTGTTTGAATACTCTTTGAATGCGTAGTCGAATAACTCCCTTCCCATCACGGTTTCTCTGAGTATATTCAATGCTGTAGCTGGTTTACCGTATGCATTGTTTCCGAATTGTAAAATGGATTCGGAGTTGGTCATAATCGGAGAGATTCTTGATTTATCTCCAGACATATAATCTACTATCTTATAGGCAGGCCCTCTTCTTGACGGGTAATCTCTTTCCCATTGTTGTTCGGTAAGATATTGTAAGAAAGAATTGAGGCCCTCATCCATCCAAGTCCATTGCCTTTCATCAGAATTGACAATCATTGGAAACCAATTATGACCTACTTCATGGATGATTACGCCAATATGCCCATACTTGGTTCTTTCTGTATAAGTACCATCATCTTCGCATCTTCCAAAATTAAAACAAATCATAGGATATTCCATTCCCATATTTCCATCAATAGACCATGCAACAGGGTATGGATAATCGAAGGTATAATGTGAGTACCACTTAATGGTGTGTGCTACAGCCTTGCTAGAGTATTTACTCCAAAGACAATCCCCCTCTTTGGTCCACATTGACATAGCCATCACATTTCTTCCATCAGACATTTTTACAGCCATTGCATCCCAGATAAAGCGTCTGGAACTGGCAAAGGCAAAGTCTCTTACATTATCTGCTTTGAAAACCCAGGTTTTAGAATCTTTTACTGTTGTTTTGATTCGTTCTTCCGCTTCATCATAGGTCGCTATAACAACAGGGTGTACATATGAATTTTCTGCTTCTTTGAGTCTGGACTTTTGTTCTTTAGATAAGACCCTATCAGGGTTTTGTAATTCTCCAGAGGCTGCTACAAGGTGATCTGTAGGTACTGTAATACTTACATTAAAATCTCCAAAACTTAAGGTAAACTCACCCCTACCGAGGAATTGTTTGTTCTGCCAACCGTATACATCGTTGTACATACACATTCTTGGGTAGAACTGAGCTATGACATATACATTGTTGCCATCTTCATCAAATGGTTCATACCCAGACCTGCCTCCTATTTCATTTGTATTGTTTATGTTGTACCACCACTTTACGCTGAATTTGTATTTATCTCCCGGGTTTAATGTATGGGGCAAATCAACGCGCATCATTGTTTTATTTACTATATACTTTAGATCCCGGCCATTTTCATCTTTTACATAATCAATATTGAAGCCGCCATCGAAGTCAGGACTCATGCTTTTAATACGATCATAGCTCATTCTTTCTGATATAGAGGACTCCTTAACGCTATAGCTATGAGAGTCCTGTGCCCTTACATTCTGGTCCAGCTGGAGCCATAAGTATGTTAGATTATCAGGAGATTGATTATAGTAGATAATCTCTTCTTCCCCATAAATTTTAGTGTTGGCGTCGTCAAGTGTAATAGATATATTATAATCTGCTTTTTGTTGCCAATATTCATGGCCGGGGGCACCAGATGCTGTCCTGTATGAATTAGGTGTAGGCAGAACATCATCTAATTGTTTGAACTTGTTGGTATTGGTGTTCTCTTGCGCCAAAGCAGGTTGAATCACAGCACAGATGAACAGGAGACATAGTTTTTTCATGCAATTGTTGTTTTTGATTTGAGTGGACACAGAACTTTAACAGAATACTTAAAAATATGTTTCACGTGGAACTTGTTCTATCTAAAAGCAGATCTTTAAACGACTCAAGGGAAGGCTGGATTTTGGCCGGTTTTATAAATTGACTTATCTGGCTTGCCAACCGAGGTGGTATTTCGGGCGACACACCCGTGCAAGACTCAATTGTATTTTGAAATTTACAAGGATGAGCTGTTGACACAATACATACCTTTGCTTTGTGTGTTTTGTGATATTCTCGTGCAGAAAGGTATGCGACGGCCGAGTGTGGATCCAGCAGATAATTATATTTATCCCAAACCTCTTTTATGGCATTGCGGGTATCTTTATCATTATGGGACCAGGACCTCATAATCTCTTTAACCTTGTTCCACGTGGAACCCAACAAAAACATTAATCTTGGATAATTGCTCGGATCTCCCACATCCATGGCATTAGAGATGGTTTCTACAGGTGCTTGTGCTTGGTAGAAACCGCTTTTATAATAGCTGGTAAATGTGTTGTTAGAGTTAGTGGCAGCAATAAAATGCTTAACAGGAAGCCCCATTTTATAGGCCATAAGGCCAGCGGTAATATTTCCAAAGTTTCCTGATGGGACACATATGCTTAAGTCTTCTTCAATGCCGGCATTTTTATAAGCCTCAAAATAGTAGAAGCTTTGAGGAATTAAACGCGCTATATTAATACTGTTGGCAGAACTAAAGGTATATGAGCGACACAGCTGTTTATCCAGGAACGCCTCTTTTACAAGTCTTTGACAATCATCAAAGCTTCCTTCGATTTCTATAGTGTGTATATTATTTCCCCAGCAACACAATTGCTTTTCCTGCAAGGCACTTACTTTGCCAGAGGGGTAGAGGATTATAAGCTCAATATTTGGAACATCATAAAACCCGGCTGCTACAGCGCCGCCCGTATCACCACTTGTCGCCACAAGAATAGTCCTCTTTTCATCATTATCTTTCAGATAGTAGGACATTAAATGTGCCATGAATCGCGCACCGAAGTCTTTAAAAGCAAGACTCGGACCATGATAAAGCTCCTGAACGCAAAGCGATGTATCAAGCTGTGTGCTTTTGATAGGGAAGTCAAAAGAGGATTGTATTATGGACCACATAATCTCATCAGGAATAGCGCCCGATAAGAGCTTTTCACAAACACGAAATGCGATTTCGGTAAAATGTAAGTTTTTTATTTCCCGGAAAAATCCAGAGTACAATTGGGGTAGTTCACAAGGCATATATAGACCCCCGTCTGGTGGAAAAGCATTTAACACGGCATGCCTTAGACTTACGGTGTTGTTTTTGTCATTTGTGCTGAAGAGTTTCATGATTAAAACACCTTAGCACCTTCGGTATTGATTTTACTTATAAATACATCAAAGTCCATAGCTTTATCGGACATAAAACGTGTCCAAACATTAAGGACGTTATCTGCTTTTACCGTATTGTCCGTAAGGGCAAATATAGATGGCCCAGCTCCAGAAATACTGCATGCCAGAGCATGGCTTTCCATAGCCAGGGCTTTTAACGCAGCGAACTGTGGTATAAGACCCGCTCTCTGAGGCTCAATAATGTGATCGGTCAGACTTCGAGACATTAGTGCAAGGTCACTTTTGTACAATGCGGCAACGAATGCTCCAAGGTTGGCACTTTGTTTGATATGAAGATCCAAACTAATCTCTTGTTTTAATATAGCCCTCGACTTTTTTGTAAGAACCGAAATTTTTGGATAAAGAATTACAACGCGCAAGCCTTCCGGCACCGGAAGTTTAACATAATCCATGCTTGCATTGTCCCTAATGAGAATAATGCTTCCCAGTAGGGAAGGGGCCACATTGTCAGCATGCCATGAGCCATCAGCAATTTGTTCAGCATCTGTAGCGAAGCGGAGCAGCTGATCTTTGGAATAAGGCCTTCCAAAAAACTCATTTACAGCAAAAACTCCAGCCACCGCACTTGCGGCGCTGCTGCCTAGACCAGTACCAATACCCATCTTTTTATATAGTTCTATTTCAACAGCTTCTTTTTCGTATCCGAGGGACTCCATTAACCGAAAAGCGGCGTAGCCGGCCGTGTTTTTATGTATTTCTTTACTCAAGCCGGAATTACCGTGAATACTTTTTATTACTAAGCCCGGCTTACTCCCTTCGCGAACCACCAACTCATCCCCCGGTTTATCAAGAGCAAATCCCAACACATCATATCCTACAGCAACATTTGCTACCGTAGCCGGGGCAAAAACCCTTAGACCTTTTCTCTTGTTCATAACGGCATATTATCAGACAGATTAATCATTTGAGCCCAAATCCCTGTTGCTGCTTGAGCCCGGGCACTCGAACCACACAGCAGCAAAGGGCCGGAAGTATAGCGATTGCAGTAAAAGGCGATCTTGTTACCTGATCCCGAGAGACAGCAAAACGTTTCAGACCCAAGGACAATGCGCAATCTAATTTCTTCTTTATTGTTTTCAAAACGGGCCATAAAACTAAGTTTTTGATTGTTCTTTTGTGCCTGATGCAGCAATTCACGTGTAGTTTTTTTCTGATGTTCAGGATCCTAAAAAAGATTCTACGTTCCCTGGCCCTATGACATTGTCATCAAACAAGGGTTCAACATAAACGTCATCTTCTTTTGTTTTAAGCCCGGCATCTACAAAGTTAATAGCGTGATCATGGGATTACAGATAGAAAGGAAGCACCTTTGCTGAGCATCTTTCACCAAGGGAAAGAATCTAATCTTTGGTTTTATCAGCGGCCACCCGGATGAGGCTTACGCCAAATGTAATTACCACAAACTATATCTTGTAATAATTACATAATCTGTGCCAAACACATTATAGTTTTTTTTAATACGATAGGCAGCAAACTCCGGGATTATAATGTTGAATAATTAACAAGTAAATAATACTATATATAAGCCATCTGCTTTGGGGTATATAGGCCCTACATTAGGTATGGCTGTGTTTTCATCATAAAAAAACCGGCAGACATTTTGCCAGAAGGACAAGATACTATTTATAAGATTGTTGTTGGCGACGAGACACTTACTGCGAAAACAATGAGCGCTTTCGCGCCTTAGCCTTTCCATGTAAAGCTTTCAAAAAAGACCTCAAGGTCTTCTTTTACAAACTCAAACACGGGCTGGATAGAATCCCTGTTAACGACATCTTTAAAATAAAGACTGCCGCGAAGGAAGTGTGTGGTCGAGTCAGTAAGGAAGAACTGGATAGGACTCGCAACAGGGCCGTCAATTTCAAATAGCAGGCCATATACTTTCTTGTCGGGAAAGAACAATCGCATTTCATCCCGATAGCTTGCTTTAACGTTGTGCTTATCTGCCATTTCAAAAGCGTCCACAACCAGTTCATCAAAATGGTCCCGGGTATTAAAGGCCACATAGCTAAAATGTATGTAGGTGTTTAATGTGTTATAATAAAGGTCAAACCAGCAATCAAAGCCTTTTTCGTGTTCCGTTTTAAGGCTGTCTTGGAGGTATACACCATATTCTGGTATACGCATTTGAAAAGGGCACTCAGGCTTGCCAAAGGGCACATATGTTTTTTCAGGAAATTCGATCCTTGGATAGGTTCTTGGTTTTGGCACGAGAACACTGCCGTCTTTGCAAGAAAGAAAGCTTAGTATTATTAGTGACCAAAGAACAGCACTTTTCATCAAAGAATGGTTAGGTGTATTTTTTCGATACGTCGTTTAGAAACAGATACTATCTTGAAACGAAAAGGGCTTAAAACAAGTGTCCGATCCTTTCTTGGGATCATACCAAAATGATGGAGGAGCAGGCCGGCAAGGGAATCGGCATCCCCTCTAAGCTGATCAAATTCTGCTTTATCCACATTTATTATTCTGGCAACATCGTGCAACATTGTCTTCCCGTCAAAAATAAAGTTGTAGTCGTTAATTTTTATAAAATCAACTTCCTCGTCTTCATCAAATTCGTCTTTAATTTCTCCTATAACCTCTTCCATGATGTCTTCAAGAGTGACGATGCCCGAGCTGCCACCAAACTCATCGACCACAATTCCCATATGTAGTCGTCTCAGCTGAAATTCTTTGAGAAGGTCGTCAATTTTTTTGGACTCGGGGACATAAAGAACGTCATCACGAATGAACTGCTGCCAGTTGAAGCCATCTTCTTCTTGTGCAAAACCCAAAAGGTCTTTTACGTAAAGAATGCCTACAATGTTATCAAAGTCTTCCTGGTAAACCGGGATCCTTGAAAAGCCGCTTTCCTTAATTACGCCCATCAGCTCTGAAAAACCAGACCCCTGCTCAACAGCGACAACGTCAACACGCGAACGCATAATCTGCTTGGCGGCCACATTTCCAAACTTTATGATACCCCTTAGAATATCTGCTTCTTCTGAAGACTCCGTCTCAGAGCTGACCGTCAACTCTATGGCTTTGTCAAGATCTTCTTTGCTGGTGTCATCTATACCGGATCGCTGATATATGAATCTGGACTCCATTCTTGTTGACCAGTTTACAAGTATCGAACTGAAGGGCCCGAATATCCTAACCATAAACAGCATAGGCACGGCCATCACGCGAGCGAATTTCAGGTTGTTGAGGTTTGCGTAGATTTTTGGCGCAACCTCACCAAACAAAACAAGTAAAAAGGTGACTCCCGCAATTGTGATTAAAAAGCTCAACACGTTCCCTACAAAGCCAGCATTCATTGAAAGGCCAAGCCAGCCATTGAGTGTCTCGGCCATTGAGACAAAGCTGGAGGCGCCAAAGAAAGAGCGTATTAAAAAGTCTGAAATAACCACTATTGCGATATTGATGAGGTTATTCGCAATTAATATGGTTGCAAGCAGGCGCCGTGGTTTTTGCCTCAACGAAAGAATTTTTGAAGATGCCTTGTCGTCTTCAGATTTCAGGTTTTCAAGATCATGAGGCGTTAGGGAAAAGAAGGCAACCTCAGATCCGGAAACCAGGGCAGAGGATATTAACAGCAGGATTAGGACTATAATGCCAAGCACAAGTCCTGGATAGGTAATGCCGGTTAGGCCAAAAAGGAATTCAAGAAAACACAAGGGGGGCTCGGGGTCCAAATCTGTTATGCTTTGTTAAGAAATCGCATATACTTATTAAAAAGGAAGATCATCGTCTACATTGTCTGTCTTGCTTGTGTTGCTTTCAGACATATTCGTATTCACATTTGGAGACAACCCGGAGCGTTGCGTCATGCCTTCAGATAGCGGAGCCGCACCATCTTTTTTGTCGAGAGGGCGGATCACAGCAGCGAGGACTTCAGTTGTATATCTGTCATTGCCGTCTTTGTCTTGCCATTTTCTGGTTGTAAGTTTTCCTTCTACAAACACCATAGAGCCGGTTTTCAGATCGCGCTCAGCACGCTCTGCAAGGTTTCTCCAGGCGACTACGTTGTGCCACTCAGTTATGGTTTGCCAATTGCCAGCTTTATCTCTGTAGTTTTCGTTTGTAGCCAGAGAGAAGTTGGCAACCACAGCGCCGCTTTCAAGTCTTCTAATCTCAGGGTCTCGGCCCAAGTTTCCAATCAGGATGATTTTGTTATACATATCTTGCTCTTCTGTAGCGTAAAGCTAAAATAAAGTTATAGATAAATCATTTAAATGCAAAGCTATAAGACGCGGCAAGGGATACTCGTTTATTTGCTTTAGGGGGATGAGGATGTATTCACCAGGCGCGCTAACCAGTTCGTGGGAGGTTTTGAAACGGATAAAGCGCGCGAAAATTCTTTGATGACTTAAAACGTGCTTAATCGTGTCCGAAAAAAACGAAGATGTGATTCCGTAATCAAAACCAAAAACTTCAGGTCCGGGAATGATTCCTGGAGGCACATCATATTCAACGAGAGGAAAATCATACAGGCCCAGCCATATGTCTTTATTTGTTCTTTTTCTTATAAGTGTACGACCTTCTGGATCTAGGAATACGCCATAAAAGAAGTATCGGTCTCTTTTTTTAATTTTTCTGGGCTTGAAGGGCAGCACATCTACTTTATTGGTTTTAAGGGCGATGCAATCAGTTTTGAAAATACAGCTTGAACATTGCGGGATTTTGGGTGTACATTTTAAGGCACCAAATTCCATAATGGCCTGGTTAAAAACCGCGGGCACACTTTCAGAAATTAGCTTTTGAGCCAGCGAATGGATGGTCTTTTTAACCTCAGAGCTTTGGGCGTTTCCTTCTATGCCATAAAGGCGTGATAAAAACCGGATCACATTTCCGTCAATGACGGCCCGAGGCTCATCGAAGCAAAAACTGCTAATTGCTGCCGCAGTGTATGGGCCTACTCCCTTTAGGGCCAATAGACCGTTATAGTTGTCGGGGAACTTACCCGAGAGGTTTTCAACAATTTGTTGTGCTGTTGTATGGAGATTGCGTGCCCTTGAATAGTAACCTAGGCCCTCCCATAGTTTGAGAACATCGTCGGGCGAAGCGTCGCTTAGGTCATTGAGGCGAGGAAATCTTTTAAGAAATCGCTCATAATAGGGCAACCCCTGCTCTACGGTGGTTTGTTGCAGCATTATTTCTGATAACCATATGCGGTAAGGGTCACGGGTCTTTCGCCAGGGAAGGTCCCTGGCGTTCTTATCATACCAATCAAGGAGTTTTTCAGAAAGTGCTTTAAAGCTGTTCTTCATCTGTTTGGCTCAAACCAAACAAAATTAAGCACTTAGTTTCTTTCTTACTGTGTGGTAGTCGCCATAATGGCCCGTGATAGACTCCTTGAGTGCCTTTCGAGCAAAGAAGATTCTGCTTTTTACTGTTCCGAGAGGCAGATCCAGGTGCTCGGCGATTTCCTGGTATTTGAAGCCCTCATAATGCATCAGGAAAGGTGTTCTTATGGATTCATCAAGGTCTTCGATCATTACTTGCAACTCGTCCATTAATACATTTCGGTCTACGTCGTTGTGGACCACGTTCTTTCCAGAGTTGATGTAGTACATGTTGTCAGTAGAATCCATTATGGTGTTGGCCTTCATCTTCTTGCGGTAATTATTTATGAAGATATTTTTCATGATGGTAAACATCCAGGCCTTGAAGTTTGTGCCGGGGCGAAATTTTTCTTTGTTAGAAATAGCCCTTAGTGTGGTTTCCTGAAACAAATCCTCTGCGTCAATGGCATCTTTTGTGAGAGTGTATGCAAAAGAGTTTAGAGACGACTTTAACAACTCGATATTATCGTAAAACTCAAGTGTTGACATTTGATTTGGTTTTGTTCAACAAATATACTCTTTTGTTTAACAATTGACAAAACAAAATCAACAAATTGAATTTTATGGCACCTTAAAAAAGGGAATACTCCACATAAATGTTGATAATCAGTGTGTTGTGAATTTTTCCCTAAGAACAATCTTTCAATAATTTTTGAAAGTTAGTTTATTTGTTTGCCAGTCTAACGATGATAAATGCGATAAAACAGAATATAATGTTAGGCAACCAGGCACCAAGAGCCGGCGAAAGGGAAAGGTTGTTTGAAAAGGTTGCAGCAAATTTGGAAATGATAACAAAGGCAGCACCAAGGACAATACCAATAGCAAGGTGAAGACCCATTCCCCCGCGCACCTTTCTTGAGGCCACAGCAAAGCCAATAATCGTAAGAATAATAATTGTAAATGGCTGAGAGTCCCGCAGGTGTTTTTCTATCAGGAAAGATTTGGCGTCACCCAGCCCCCTGTCTCGTTCTCTGCTTATGTAATCGGTTAAGTCGCGCGTGGTCATGTTCTCCATAAGCTTAGTGTTCCGTATAAAGTCTTCAGGAGTTAGATCAAGGGTTGTATCCAGAGACTCTCCTTCAGAGACAAGGAAGGACTCATTTAAGCCATCAAAGCTTCGGATTGTGTAGTCTTGCAAGGACCAGGAATTCGGGTAGTCAATGAATTTGAGCCTTTCGGCCTTAAGGACTTCTTTTAATCGGTTGTTTTCAAAGTGTTCAAGCCGGAAGGACTGGGCTGTTGTGTCGGACTTCCTGTAATACCTTATATAAAGCTTTTCTGAGGGGCTCAGAAAAAAGTGAATGTCGTTATTGAGGGTTTTCTTGGAGTTTTTTCTAAGGTGTTCGTTTTCAAAGTCATTTTTAATTTTACAATTGTGGGGAATAAAGTAGTTTTTTCCTATCCACAGAACACCGGCTATTAGGCTGGCAGCAACAAGATATGGCACCAAAAGTCTGTTAAAGCTTATGCCACTGCTTAAAAAAGCAACAATCTCTGAGTTTTTAGCCATTCGTGAGGTAAAGAATATAACAGCAAGAAGAGAAAAGAGGGGCCACATCATCCCGTTTATCCAGGGAATAAAATTCAAATAATACTCCTTAAGGATTTGCCCCACGCCTAAGTCGGCATCTATAAACCTGTTAATCTTTTCGCTAAAGTCAATCACCACGGCCATCATGGTAATAAGCAGCATCGTAAAAAAGAAGCTGCCAAGATACTTTCGGATGATATAGAGGTCCATTTTTTTAATCATAGCCTCTTGGTGAGTTTGTCCAGGACGCCATTTTTCCACGGGCCAAAGCTACCATCCAAAATTTTCTCTCTGGCCATCTTGGCGAGGCCAACAAAAAAGCACAGGTTGTGAATGCTTGCAATTTGAAGGGCCAGGTATTCTTTGACCTGGAAAAGATGCCTCAGGTATGAACGGCTGTATTTCACCGAATATGGTGAAGCACTTTCAGGGTCGATTGGGTCGAAACAGTCTTTCCACTTGGCGTTCTTGATATTTATAATACCCTCCCAGGTATATAGTAAACCATGGCGCGCGTTGCGCGTGGGCAGCACACAATCAAACATATCGATACCAAGTGATATACACTCAAGGATGTTCTCGGGAAGGCCAACGCCCATTAAATACCGAGGCTTATTGGCAGGTAGTATCGCGGTACAAATACCACACACCTCATAAAGTAAATCATGAGGCTCTCCAACCGAGAGGCCACCTATTGCATTGATGTCCATGTCTTTTGAAGCAATATATTCTGACGAGGCAATACGCAGGTCCTTATATACAGAGCCTTGGACAATCGGAGCCAGGCATTGTTCATACCCATGGATTGAGCCAGTAGCGTCATGTGCCGCAATACAGCGATCCAGCCACCGATGTGTCAGGTGCATGGATTTTTTTGCGTAGTCGTAGTCACAGGGATAGGGAGTACATTCATCAAAAGCCATTATTATATCTGCGCCAATTTGCTTTTGAATGTACATCACATTTTCCGGTGTAAACAAATGCGTGCTTCCGTCTATGTGTGACGAAAACTTAGCTCCTTCTTCCGTTATTTTTCTTCGATCACTCAAGGAATAGACTTGGTATCCTCCCGAGTCAGTAAGTAGTGGGCGATCCCATGACATGAACTTGTGTACACCGCCGGCTTTTTCCAGAAGCTCTGTTCCTGGTCGCAGGTATAGGTGATATGTGTTGGCAAGTATTATATCTGCAGAGACAGGCTCTATCAAAAAACCTTGTTCCACAGCTTTTACGGTAGCCTGGGTGCCAACAGGCATGAAAACAGGCGTTTCTATGTTTCCATGTGCCGTATTGATGATGCCAGCCCTTGCTGAACTTGAATGATCGGTTTTTAAAAGAGAGAAATTCATCAGGAATCTATTATACAGATGTAAAAAAAATAAAGATATCTTAAATTATTAATTGACTTCTGCGTTAAAGACATCAATGCCGTTCGTATGAAAATATATAAGTTTTCTAATATTCTAAGCGTGCCGTTTTTTCTTGCAGCACTGTATTTTTTATTTAGGCTAATTGACGACACACACGACCTTATGGCGGCGTGGGCTACCGTTCCGTTAGTGATCCTTGTTCTCATATATCTTTTTCAGCCGCAAATAGATTATTGGTGGCTTAGTAGAAATCCTGTAGGGGTCGACAAAGAGGTGAGAGATATGATCTGTTACACCAACCCTTTTTACAGAACACTGGCAGACACAGAAAAGGAAGAATTCCATAAGCGCCTTTTACTATATGAGAATGGACGGGAGTTTATTGCCAAGGGAATGGAAAAAGATATGAACGTTCCGTATGACATAAGATATATGATATCTCAAATACCTGTCACATTAAGCTTTTGGAACAAGAATTTTCTGATTGAAAAATATGACCGGGTGGTTATCTATAAACACGCATTTCCTTCTCCTCTTAAGAGGTTTTTACATACTTATGAGATAAACCAAGAAGATGGGGTAATTATCTTTTCCCTCGAACACGCAGAGGCCTCCTTTTTTAAACCAAAGCAATTTTTTAATGTGGCCTGGCAGGCTTATGCCGAGGCCTATCTCGATGAGAACCCAAGGCTGTTTAACCTGCCAGAGAACTATACCTGGCATAAGCTTGAAATCATTACAGGCTTTTCGAAAGCGTTTATTGAAAAGACAGCTGGATTTAGTGAAGTTTCATTAAAGGCAGCTACGTTGGTTGCTTTTTTCCTGTACCCGGAGGAGTTTAAGGCCAAGGAAGGAGCGCTTTATCAAAACATGAAAGCAAGGTTCAGGGCCTAAGACGGTTTCCACTTTATGTTACAGCCAGCGCTTGGAATTTGCGGGGCAATTGCACCAAAGCCAAGGATGGCAGCATCAACAGCAAAGCGAAGGTCGGAGCCACTTAATGGTATGTTGTTGCCTGGCCTGCTGCCATCAAGTCTCCCACGATACACAAGACGGTCCGTTGAGTCCATCACATAAAAGTCTGGTGTACAGGCAGCCTGATAATCCCGGGCCGTTTGCTGAGATTCATCGTATAGGTAGGGAAAGGGGTAGCGCAGCACTTTTGCGATAAGCTTCATTTTATCTGGACTGTCATCCGGATAGTTTTCTACATCGTTTGAACTTATAGCAACAAAGCCCACCCCTTTTTCTTTGTATTCGTTTGCTATATCCACTAAGGCATTATTCACATGGATAACATATGGGCAGTGGTTGCAGATAAACATGACAACAGTTGCTTTATCCCCTTTTATATCTGCATAGCCAAGACGCTCTCCGGAAACGGTGTCCGGCAGTGTAAATTGAGGGGCTTTAGTGCCTAAAGGAAGCATATTGGATTCTGTTAAGGCCATTTTATATAATTTAAAAACACGAAGAGTTTATACCAAAAACGTACTTATTAACAACGTCAATAGTAGCAGCTTGTTCTGAGCCAAGGAAGCCCGATATGTCATCATTAGTAAGCCTTTCTTTTGCGTAGCTCAGATATTTGCTGGCAAGTGGCGTATAGGACCAATGCCACTTTTCTTCATTATATCCATAGGGGCGCAACCCATCTTTGGCTGTGTAGGGACGGCAAAAGCCAAAAGATGCAGCATTCTGGGTCAGCCAATTATACAAAGCCAAGCCTTCTCCTGATTCAAACCAGCCGTTTTCAAAGCTGTTAAAATCTATATCTGTTCCCCAATGGTGTCTTGAGGTTCCCGGCATAGAGCTGTATTCCAGAATTTTCAGCGCTCTTTTTACCTCATCTTCAATTTCGTTGGCAAAGCTGCCGTCGTTTAATTGAGTGGAGCCCGTCCACTTGCGCTCCCAGATTCCTCTTTGATAATCGAAGTTCCTTGCTGCCGAGCGTATTATAAGCGTATGTCCGGCCTCTTTAGCAGCAGCCCACATTTTTTCAAATGCCATAAAAGCCTCTTTGTGCATAAGCATTGAGGGGCGATCTGTATATTTTTCCGGGATTAAGATAAAGTCTTCATTGGACGAAGGGTCAAAGCGGCCTGTTATAAAATCAAGCGTTAACGTTCTGTCTTGTTCGACCAATTTAGCAACAGGTGTTTCAGGAGAAGACGCCAGCGGCGACTCTAGCCCAGTGTCTTTGCAGGACAATAGGCTTAAAGTGATGGCATAAAGAAAGAAAAAAGGCTTATACACAGAAATAGATATTGTTTGAATAAATATAAAACAGTAATCTAAGATATTGCATTATTGAATAAAACGTACGGCGTGTCTTTATAATGAAACCATCCCTTTCGCTGAAACACGAATTAATCTACCTTTGCAATCGCCAAAATTTTAAAATCGATGTTTCCTGAATACGACGTCATAGTTGTGGGTGCTGGTCATGCCGGAAGCGAGGCAGCAGTCGCTGCCGCCAATATGGGCTCTAAGGTTCTCTTGGCAACAATGAATATGCAAACCATCGGTCAGATGAGTTGCAATCCCGCCATGGGCGGTGTTGCCAAGGGGCAGATAGTGAGAGAGCTGGACGCCTTAGGCGCATACAGCGGCATCGTAACAGATCATACCATGATTCAGTTCAGGATGCTCAATAAATCAAAGGGCCCCGCCATGTGGAGCCCAAGAGCTCAAAGTGACCGCACGCAATTTGCTGCCAAATGGAGAAAATTGCTGGAAGAAAACAAGAACGTCGACTTTTGGCAGGAAATGATTACGGGCCTACTTGTAAAAGATGGCAGATGCATCGGTGTGCGAACCGGTATGGGGATAGAGATTACGAGCAAAGCGGTTGTTTTGACAAACGGCACCTTTCTTAATGGTCTGATACATATAGGCGAAAAGCAATTCGGCGGCGGCCGGGCAGGTGAAAGGGCGGCGACCGGTATTACGGAGCAACTTGAAGGGCTGGGTTTCGAGACAGGCAGGATGAAGACGGGAACACCACCACGAATCGATGGAAGAAGCCTTGATTGGTCAAAGATGGAGATTCAGGACGGCGACGAACACCCCGGGCGCTTTTCATTTACAGATACGCCCGAAATCAAAGATCAGATACCGTGTCATATCAGCTATACCAACAAAAAGGTTCATGACATTCTAAAAACAGGATTTGACAGGTCGCCGATGTTTAACGGAAGAATTAGAGGCCTTGGCCCGAGATACTGTCCAAGTATAGAAGATAAGATAGACCGGTTTTCTGAGAGGGACAGGCACCAACTGTTTGTAGAGCCAGAGGGCAGAGATACGTGTGAAATTTATTTAAACGGATTTTCATCTTCCCTTCCGGAGGACGTGCAATATAAAGCACTTATACAAATACCTGGATTTGAAAATGCCAAGATGTTCAGGCCGGGTTATGCGATTGAATATGACTTTTTCCAACCCACACAGCTGCAAGCAAGCCTTGAAACGCACCTGATTGATAATCTGTTTTTTGCCGGACAGATAAACGGAACGACAGGATATGAAGAAGCGGCAGCTCAAGGTTACATAGCAGGACTGAATGCGCATTTAAAGATCAATGAGCAAGAGCCCCTAGTCCTTAGAAGGAGCGATGCTTACATCGGGGTGCTCATTGATGACCTGGTCAATAAAGGCACTAAAGAACCATATCGTATGTTCACCTCACGTGCAGAATACAGGATTCTTTTAAGGCAGGACAATGCAGACCAGCGGTTAACGCCGATAGCAAGCAGGTTGGGTATAGAGAACATTGATTTACGGGTGGCGCGCCTTAATGACAAAATGAAACATATTGAAAAGTTGAGAAGATTCTTTGAACAGTACGGCGTAACACCCGCACAAATCAATACCTACCTTGAAGAAAAGGGCAGCGCTCCGCTAAAACAACAGGTCAAACTAATAAGCATTCTGTCAAGACCGGGAGTCTCTATCGACGGATTGAAAAATCACATTCCCGAACTGGCCCAAGCTCTTGACAAGCTCGACAGAGAAATTGTGGACACGGCAGAGATCGACATTAAGTATGAGGGTTATATTGTCAAGGAAAAAGAGATGGCAGAGAAAATGAACAGGTTGGAAGACCTCAGGATTTATAAGGACATGGACTTTTCAACATTGACCGCGTTGTCTGCGGAGGCCAGGGAAAAGCTCAGCGAGCTAAGGCCCCGAACAATTGGACAGGCCTCACGGATAAGCGGCGTCTCACCAGCGGATATATCTGTTTTACTCGTTCATATAGGAAGATAGGCTCAAAACAATCACTGTCCTTGGAACGCAGGAGCTATTATCAAAAAATGTGCGATTTTATGATTGATTATCAAAGACTTACAACAAGGCCGTGTTAAATTTATTTAAAAAGCCTTGTGTCATAATCAAAAGAAAACTACATTTGCATCCCGTTTAAAATGCGGGAATAATCTAAAAATTTGTACTGTGAAAACATTAAGTTACAAAACACAATCTGCCAAGCACGAAGAAGTTGCAAGAAACTGGTATGTAGTGGATGCAGGCACTGAGGTGGTGGGAAGACTTTCTACCAAAATTGCAACGGTTCTACGCGGCAAACACAAGGCGGAATATACCCCTCACGTTGATACCGGAGACTACGTAATCGTAGTAAATGCAGATAAAGTCAGGTTTACCGGAAACAAAATGAATGCTAAGGAATACCAAAGATATTCAGGTTACCCCGGTGGCCAGAAATCGCGAACGGCGGCAGAAATGCTTGAAAAGAAGCCCGAAGCCATCATCGAATCGGCTGTGCGAGGCATGCTTCCGAAAACAAGACTTGGAAGACAAATGATTAAGAAACTATTTGTTTACGCTGGCCCAGAGCACCCTCATGCTGCTCAGAAGCCGGAACAATTTAATTTTTAATAAATGGATGTAATCAATACTACCGGAAGGAGAAAAGCATCTGTTGCCAGGGTATATCTGTCGGCAGGGAAAGGTAAAATTGAAGTCAACGGTAAAGACTATAAGGAATACTTTCCACAAAATGACATTCAATTCAAGCTTGAAGACCCCCTCAACATTGTTGATGCTGCCAAATCTTATGACATTAAAGTAAATGTGAAAGGAGGAGGATTTAAAGGACAAGCAGAGGCCATCAGATTGGCAATCTCCAAGGCCCTTGTTGTTGCAAATGAAGACAACAGAAAACCCCTCAAAGAGAAGAAATATCTTACCAGGGATTCAAGGGTGGTTGAACGTAAAAAATACGGTAAACCAAAAGCGAGAAAGAGTTTCCAATTCTCCAAGCGTTAATCAATTCAAGAATCTAGAAATAATAATATGGCTTTACCAACTTATAAAGAACTATTGGATGCGGGAGCGCACTTAGGGCACATGAAACGAAAGTGGAATCCTAAGATGGCACCATATATTTTCATGGAAAGAAAGGGCATTCACCTTATTGATCTAAACAGGACTCAGGAATACCTTCAAAAGGCGGGTAACGCGATGAGGCAGGTTGCCAAGTCTGGCAGAAAGGTGATGTTTGTAGCTACAAAAAAACAAGCAAAGGAAAGTGTTGCCAAGCTGGCAAGAGAAGTCAATATGCCCTACGTTACCGAAAGGTGGTTGGGAGGTATGATGACCAACTTTTCTACTATCAAAAGGTCTGTCAAAAAGATGAATAACATTGACAAGCTTCTTGCCGACGAGTCAGTAACCTCTATTACAAAAAAGGAAAGGCTGACGCTTACCAGGGAGAGAAACAAGCTTGAAAAAGTGTTGGGCGGTATCGCTAACATGAACAGGCTGCCTGCGGCCCTTTTTGTTGTGGACATCAACCATGAGCACATTGCAATCGATGAAGCCAGAAAACTGGGCATTAAGATTTTTGCTATGGTTGACACCAACTCGGACCCAACTATGGTAGACTTCCCTATACCTGCCAATGATGATGCTTCCAAATCAATCAAGTTGATTACGGGATATATGACCGAGCTGATCAAGGAAGGAGGAGAAGAGAGAAGAAAAGATAAAGAAGCCGCAGAAAGCGTAGCTTAATTACTTAACAATCAAACAATAAATTAGAAATGGGTATCTCAGCATCAGATGTAAAAAGACTAAGAGATCAGACTGGCGCCGGAATGATGGACTGTAAAAAAGCTCTTACAGAGGCAGAGGGGGATTTTGATAAAGCCATAGAGATTCTAAGAAAGAAGGGACAAAAGCTGTCAGCGAAAAGAGCAGACAGAGAAGCGAAAGAAGGTGTTGTTATAGCAAAAACGTCGGCTAATAAGAATATAGGAATCGTATTAAGGTTGAGTTGTGAAACGGATTTTGTAGCAAAAGGAGAGGGTTTCATTCAGCTGGCAGATTCATTTGCAGACCTTGCGCTTTCAAAGCTACCTGAAAATACTGAGGAATTGTTGACTCTTGATTACAACGGGATGACACTGGCTAAGAAAATTGAAGAACAGACGGGAGTCATAGGGGAGAAAATTGAATTGACAGATTATGCCAAGATAGAAACAGCGGCAGGAGGAGGACAGGTCCTTCCCTACATCCACATGGGATATAAGGCGGGCGTTATTGTGGCACTGAATAAAGAAGGGTCTCAATTCGAGGACGCGGGCAAGAATGTTGCAATGCAAGTGGCCGCAATGCACCCTATTGCTGTTGATGAAAATGGAGTGGCCCAGGAGATTATTGACAAAGAGCTCGAGATCGGAATGGAGATTGCAAGAAAAGAAGGCAAGCCAGAGGCGATGCTTGAGAAAATTGCTCAAGGAAAACTCAACAAATACTTTAAAGAAAACACCCTCCTTCACCAGGCATATGTAAAATCATCTGGTAAGGAAAACGTTAAAGGCTATTTGAATTCATTGGATCCGGAATTGACGGTTACGGATTTTAAGCATATCAAATTAGGATAAAAATTAAAGGCGGTTCATTTTTGAATCGCCTTTTTTTTAAGCTTATTTTTAGGCAACGAAAAACAAGGATCAGTGACCGAATCTATCAAATATAAAAGAGTGCTTCTTAAATTAAGCGGGGAAACGCTTATGGGTGACAAATCTTTTGGAATAGACCCGGAGAAGCTAAAGCACTATGCACGAGAAATTCATACAATAGTAGGCCTCGGCGTTGAGGTGGCTATTGTGATTGGCGGCGGCAATATTTTCAGGGGCCTTAAAGCAAAGGATAGCGGCATTGAACGCGTGCAGGGTGATTATATGGGCATGTTAGCAACAGTTATCAACGGGATGGCCCTGCAAAGCACACTTGAGGCTCATGGCGTTTATTCTCGACTTGTAAGTGCTATTGAAATGAAAGAAGTTGCTGAGCCATATATCCGGAGGAGGGCTATACGGCACCTTGAAAAGGGGCGGGTTGTTATTTTTTCTGGAGGCACAGGAAGTCCCTATTTCACAACAGACTCTGCAGCAGCATTACGCGCCAGCGAAATCAATGCAGACGTCATTCTTAAGGGAACAAGGGTTGATGGAATCTATTCGGCGGATCCGGAGATTGATAAAAGTGCTGTAAAATACGATCGAGTCACATTCAATGAAGTTATTTCAAAAAACCTCAAGATAATGGATAAAACAGCCTTTACCATGTGCCATGAAAATGATATTCCTATCGTTGTTTTCAATATTAACAAAGAGGGCTATCTTAAGAAGGTTGTATTGGGAAGCAGTCTTGGAACAGTAGTAGAATAAAAAAGCAGGCTACTTGATTCAGACGCCTGCTTTAGAACAGTATTTGTGTTGTTGTTTTATTCTGCGCTTTCTTCTTCAACATCCATGACCATTAACGCGTCTTCCTGGAGGTCTTTATTGAGGTAGTGTGCTTTTATTTTTAAAGCCATTTCCTCCATTACTTCAGGGTTGTCCATCAAAAATTGTTTGGCAGACTCTCTACCTTGTGCGACCTTAGTGCCTGCATAGCTGTACCATGAACCACTCTTGCCTACAATATCAAGATCAACACCCAGGTCAATTATTTCGCCTGTTCTAGAAATCCCTTCGCCATATATAAGGTCGAAGGTAGCTATTCTGAAAGGAGGAGCTAGTTTGTTTTTTACTACCTTAACCTTTGTTGGACTAGCTATAGTATTGCCTTCTTTATCTTTGATAGCAGACCCTGACTTTCTGATGTCCAGGCGGATGGATGAATAAAACTTGAGAGCGTTACCCCCGGTGGTTGTTTCGGGGTTTCCAAACATGACTCCGATTTTCTCTCTCAATTGATTGATGAAAATGCAGCAACAGCCGGTGCGTCCGATAACGGACGTAAGTTTTCTAAGCGCTTGAGACATCAGTCTGGCTTGAAGTCCCATTTTTGAATCACCCATTTCGCCTTCAATTTCTGCTCTTGGAGTAAGGGCGGCCACAGAGTCAATTACAATGATATCGATAGCGCCGGAACGAATCAGATGCTCGGCAATTTCAAGAGCCTGCTCACCATTGTCTGGTTGTGAAATCAATAGGTTTGCTGTGTCAACACCTAGGGCTTCAGCATAGGTTTTGTCAAAAGCGTGCTCGGCATCAATTATTGCTGCGATGCCTCCTTTGGCCTGGCATTCAGCAATGGCGTGTATCGCCAAGGTTGTTTTACCTGACGATTCTGGACCATAGATTTCAATTATACGGCCTCTTGGAAAGCCACCTATCCCTAGGGCTATATCAAGACTTAATGAACCTGTTGAAATAGTATCTACATTTACAACCTGCTTGTCTCCAAGCTTCATGATTGCTCCTTTTCCATAGGTCTTTTCAACCTTATCTACGGCAAGACTTAAGGCCTTTAATTTTGCTTCTTTTTCTTTCGAAATATTCTCCTTACTCATTGTTTATATGTTTCGCGATTAAAGATATTAAATAAATATTATGATTGTTTTCATATGTTGTCATTATGTATCATTCCTGGGCTTCGGGTATCATAACACAAATAAGCGCATCCTGTTTGTTGTTATCAGATAAAAACCGTTTGGCCAGAAGGTGGCATTCTTCGAGAGCCAAATCATTTGTAATATTTTCTCTTTTACAAAATGACAACACCGCGTTCTTATCCGGAAGGAGGCAGCAGGATGCAAGTGTTGCCAGCTCTGACCCCGTCAAAACAGGGCTGTGTCTTACAGACGCAGGAAGCCCATCAAAACCTATGCAATCCGGACTTACGGGCTGATACATTTCAAAAATATTGTCGCCTTCAACAGACACATAATAACTCCTTCCAAGTCGGCCAACCGCCCTTAAGGACCAGGGGTCAATTCTTGGCTTGTCTGTTGTCATGACTTCTTTATTGATGTGAATCTTTACCACATCACACAAAACCAGATTTGCTGATTCCGAGCGCTTTCCTAACTCAAGTATATCCTTGACCGTGCACTCAAATTGCACGGGAGATTCTTTCACCCTTGGAGGCGTGATTAAATCTGAACATAGTTCAGTCAAACCAGCTTTTTTAAACTCGGAAGCTTCGTATTGATATGCGACAGAGCAGAGACTCATTTGCCTGGCTATTTTATCATCAACGATATTTATAACACATTCTGGATTAGATTCCAGATTGATTAATGTGTCTTTATTTGGCCTGCTTTCTGGGCCACGACTTATTGCGAAGGCAAGAATAGGGGGCTTCGAACTGATAGCATTGAAGAAGCTGTATGGCGCCAGGTTGGCTATACCGTTTTTCGATATGCTTGATACAAGAGCAATGGGTCTTGGAGTGACACCACCTATAATGAGCTGATGCAAGTCTTTGCCGTTTAGTTTATAAGGAAGAAAGCTTTCAAAAGGCATAAAGCATTATTTTAATGCTACAAATGTTTAAAAAATAGAGCGCCTTTAAAACTATATGACAGCAAATCCTTTAGGTAAACAGAAAGCTTTATAATTCATGAGAAAAATCATTCGTACAATTTCGGTCGTTATTGTCCTTTTGTTCGTTTATATGTTTATAATCCGTACAGCGGAGTCGAACAGCGGGAAGAAAGCTCCTGGGTTTACTGCAGAGCTGATCACCGGAGAGGCGTTCTCTCTTGAAGAGTTAAGAGGAAGATATGTTTTACTGGATTTTTGGGGATCATGGTGTGCTCCCTGCAGGAAAGAAAGCCCAGAACTCGTAAAACTTTATAACCGCTTTAAAGACAAGACTTTTTCTGACGCAGAGGGAATAGAGGTGGTTTCGGTTGCTCTTGAAAAATCGGGTGATTATTGGCGGAAAGAAGCAGAGGCGCAAGGTTTTAATTGGCCGTATCAAATTGTTCAACACTCCAGGGTTGTGCTGATGTCTCCTCTAGCTCAGAAGTATTCTGTGAGAAACATACCGGCCAAGTTCTTAATTGATCCAGGGGGTAGAATTCTTAGTGTCAATGCCAGCTTTGATGAATTGAATGCTTTTTTGGCTTCAAAGCAAAAGAATATATGACAAATTGTCTGTTATTCAGGAATGGCAAAAGAATTGATGCTGTTCTAGTGCATTATTGAAAGACTAAATGTATGGCAGTGGCAAACGATAAAAAAGGAAAGAAAGAAACAAAAAATGATGCTCCAAACAAGGAGCTTGAAAAGCTTCAGGAGAGGATAGAGACCCTGGAATCAGAAAACGAAGAACAGAAAGACAAGTTTTTAAGGCTTTTCGCTGAATTTGAAAACTTTAAAAAGCGAAACACGAAAGAACGTTTTGAGCTTTTAAAAACAGCGGCCCAGGATACGATTTCCGCAATATTACCCGTGCTGGATGATTTTGACAGAGCTAAAAAAAGCGCTGAAGACGAATCAACCGACGAGCACATCAGTGAAGGTATCCTTATGGTGTACAACAAGCTGTATAAGGTTCTCGATGGAAAGGGCTTGACGCCCATGGTAACCGAGGGCGTCGTTTTTGACCCCGAATTGCACGAAGCGATAACCGAAATTCCGGCACCAACAGAAGAGATGAAAGGAAAGGTTATTGATACCATAGAAAAAGGATATTTATTAAATGATAAGATTATCCGATTTGCAAAAGTGGTGGTAGGGAAATAGATGGATAAGAAAGAAAGATAAATGGCTAAAAGAGACTATTACGAAATACTTGGCGTAGACAAGAATGCTGATGCCCAGGAAATAAAGAAGGCTTACCGAAAGGTTGCCATTAAATATCATCCCGACAAGAACCCGGGGAATAAAGCAGCCGAAGAAAAGTTTAAGGAAGCCGCCGAAGCCTATGAAGTTCTTAGCAATGATGACAAAAAAGCCAGATATGACCGTTACGGCCACGCAGGAGTTGATCCACAAGCGGGATTTGGTGGACATGGCGGCATGACAATGGATGATATCTTCTCTAACTTCAGTGATATTTTTGGTGATTCGGGAAGTCCATTTGAAAGTTTTTTTGGTGGAGGCAGACGCTCTAACAGGAGAAGGGGACAAAAGGGATCCAACATTCGTATAAAAGTATCTCTCAGTCTTGAAGAAATAGCAGAAGGAGTTACAAAAAAAATAAAGGTTAAAAAACAAGGGACCTGTGACACCTGTGGCGGCTCCGGCGCAAAAGACAAATCTTCAGTAAAGAATTGTGGAACCTGCAACGGCTCTGGTTATGTAAGACAGATTAAATCTACATTTCTGGGACAAATGCAAACAACGACGGTTTGCCCCAGCTGTAACGGGGCGGGACAGCAAATAACGAGCAAGTGTACAAGCTGTAAAGGGGAAGGCAGACGGATGATGGAAGACACCATTGAAATAGACATTCCCGCCGGCGTTGACGAAGGTATGCAGCTGTCTGTAAGGGGCAAAGGAAATGCAGGACCTAACGGAGGAACAGCAGGTGATTTGCTTGTTGCTATAGAAGAAAAGAAGCACAAGGATTTAACACGGGACGGTCAAAACATTATGTATGACTTGTTTTTGAATTATGCCGATGTTGTACTTGGAACAAGCGTTGAGGTTCCGACGCTTGGAAAGGCTGTAAAGATTACTATTCCCGCCGGCACACCACCGGGTAAGATCTTTAGATTGCGCGACAAAGGGCTACCTGTTGTGCAGGGCTACGGCCATAAAGGCGATCAGCTGATCAATGTTAATGTGTGGACACCTAAAACACTTACAGCCGAAGAAAAAGAACTGCTCGAGAAAATGAGAGATATGGACAGCTTCCAACCAAAAGACGGAAAATCCCAAAAGGGTTTCTTTGCCCGCATGAAAGACTTTTTTGAATAGCAATTATTTAGGCTAAATTAGTTGCATGCGTATTTTCCTTATTTGCTTTTTGTTGATACAGTTCTCATGCACGGAAGAACCATTCTACTCAGAGTCCCAGGAAATTCCTGTGCCCTGGCCTTATGAGCAGGAAATAGAATTTTATGTTGATATTGTCGATACGAGCTCTTTATATGCAATGGAGCTACTTATCAATCATGCCGGGGCATATAAGTACGAAAACATTTACTTCAGGGTAAAGACTGACTTTCCAAGCATAGAAGACCGAGAAGAACTTTTAAATGTCGAGCTGGCCAGCAAGGCCGGGCAGTGGATGGGCAAATGCAACGCCAAAAGCTGTAAGGTTAAGGTCTATATGCTTGACCGATTCAAATTTCCTGAGCCAGGCAGATATGGCTTTTTATTTGAACAGTATACAAGGGAACAAAGACTTGAGGGTATAGAAACCATGGATTTGATAATTGCAAAAATGAAAAATGAAAGCAACTAAGATTATTCTGTTTTTTGTTTTAATGACAGGCATGTCCATATGCCTTAATGGGCAAAATGCATCTACGGCCTCTTTCGAGTTTCAAGCCTACCCTACAGGCATAATACCGGGGATATCGGCAGACCTCAAGCTTAATAAAGCTTCTTTCTTTCATGTCAGGCTGGGCGCCAATATTTTTGACCACAGGGACCTGGGTGTTCAGGAAACAGAAGAGGGAAGTGGTTTTGGTTTCAGCCTTGGCTACAGAAGATTCTTCTTTTCCGATAATCCCAGGTGGAGATGGGGGCTCAAGACAGACTTGTGGTTAAACGAGGTTGATTGGACAAACGGAGCTAATACATCATCACCGAATGCGGGGAGGACCGAGATTACGGTTTTGCAGCCTACGGCAGAGCTGGCTTATGTGTGGGACTTAGGAGGGTTTATCCTGGCGCCCAATATTGCCTTTGGTTTTGAATGGAATGTACAAACAGATGGAGAACCTACAGGGGACGGAGCAATATTATTGTTGGGCATACAGGTGGGGAAAAAACTATAAGGCTTGTATGCAAACCCCAAAATCAACTTAAGGCTTATACGCGGCTTTGCCTGGCAATATAAACTGATTTCCCTTCTTTAGGACATCACACGGAATGGCGGACAGTGCTCGGCGAAAAGGATCTCCCCGAAAAGCCCAATCTGTTAACGGGGTACTAATGTTGGCTTAGCCCTCAAAGTCAAATTTTTTATGAGCGCCGTCACAATAAGGCTTTTTGCTTGATGCACCACAACGGCACAAAAAGGTTTTAGGTCCCGACTTGAGTTCTACTCCATGCTTTCCTGTGATTTCAATAGGGCCATATATGATTAGTGGGCCATTATTAACCAATTCAAGCTTGCAAGATTTGGGAACAGGAGTTTCTTCTTTACCACGGCTGTCTGACGCATCATTCATATAACAGCTTAGGGCACCAGAAGGACATTTGTCAACCTGTGCCTTTAATTCTTCTGTTGATGCGCCATCCATGTGTATCCATGGGCTGTCGTTTGGTTTGAAAGCCTTGGGCAAGCCTCGAACACAGTTTCCAGAGTGAACGCAAGCATCTGCTTTCCATACTACTGTGATTTCGCCATTGGTATATTCTTTTTCTTTAGACATGGTTATATGTTCAGTTTGTTGAATTAAACTATTAAAACGAATCACATGGTCTATTAATCAACACCAGGGCAGAGACACAAAAACATAAATGTCGCATTAGAGCTCAAATTTAATACCCTGAGCCAAAGGCACTCCTGTACTGAAATTAATAGTGTTTGTTTGTCTTCTCATATAGGCCTTCCAAGAGTCCGAACCAGACTCTCTACCACCACCAGTTTCTTTTTCACCACCAAAAGCGCCCCCTATCTCAGCACCACTCGTTCCAATATTCACATTGGCGATTCCACAATCAGATCCGGCAGCAGAAAGGAATAATTCTGCATCGCGCAAATTGGTTGTCATAATAGCAGAGGATAAGCCCTGTGGAACATTATTCTGTATGGCTATAGCATTCTCTACTCCACCCGAATATGGCATGATGTATAATATTGGAGCAAAGGTTTCGTGTTGTACGATATTAAATTCAGAATTAACTTCGGCGATACATGGTTTAACATAGCAGCCGCTTTCATATCCTGCACCCTCTAAAACACCTCCTGCAACGGCAAACTTTCCACCTTCATTTCTGATCTCTTTAATGGTGTTGAGGTAATTCTGTACTGCATCTTTATCGATCAAAGGACCCATGTGCATACTTGCGTCAAGAGGATTGCCAATCCTGACCTGTTTGTAAGCACGGACGAGTTTTCGTTTTACATCTTTATACATAGACTCATGTATGATAAGCCTTCGCGTACTCGTACAGCGCTGGCCACAGGTGCCAACGGCTCCGAATACAACACCGGTAAGTGCTAGGCTCAAATCAGCATCAGGCGTAATAATGATAGCGTTATTACCTCCTAATTCCAGGATACATTTACCAAATCTTTCAGCCACTTTTGCTCCGACGATGCGTCCCATTCTTGTGCTTCCAGTAGCTGATATCAGGTTCACACGAGAGTCAGCGGTCATGAGCTCTCCTATTTGATAGTCTCCTGTTACAATACTGCAGACGCCCTCAGGCACATTATTGGCTTTAAGTACTTTCATTAGTATATTCTGACAGGCCACAGAACATAGGGGTGTTTTTTCGCTTCCCTTCCAGATGCATACATTTCCGCACACCAGGGCGATCATGGCATTCCACGACCAGACGGCCACAGGGAAATTAAATGCAGAAATAATTCCTACAATGCCAAGGGGGTGCCACTGCTCATACATTCTGTGACCAGGGCGCTCACTATGCATGGTAAGGCCGTACAGCTGCCGCGACAATCCTACTGCAAAATCGCAGATGTCAATCATTTCCTGCACTTCTCCATAGCCCTCCTGGAGGGACTTCCCCATTTCATATGAAACAAGCTTACCCAGGTATTCTTTATTTTCTCGCAGGGCATTGCCGTATTGCCGAACAACATCACCTCTCATTGGCGCAGGTATGGTTCGCCAGGATTTAAAAGCCTTTTGAGCGGTTTTTACAATTTTTTCGTAGTCCTTTTTTGAGCTGAGATCAACACTGGCAATGTATTTTCCATCGACAGGTGAAAAAGAGTCGATTTTACCTGCAGATGCTTTAAGTGATTTTATACCAGTGAAGCTACCAGGGTTATTTTTCTTGAGATTTAACTTTTTTAGGAAGGATGTATTCATTTGAAATGGGTTTTTTGAACAGGCGCAAAACTAAGAAAAACAAAACGCTTTTTGTCAAATTGGCATATTTGTGCTCTTGGTACAATATATGACGGTGACATATACGTATTTACTACATCAAATTAAAGCAATAAGGGCAAATGCGTGAATGAATACGTATCTTCGCGGCGTCCCAACAATAAAATGAATAATGCTAGATTTTTTAAAAAAGGTTTTCGGCACAAAGTACGATAAAGACGCTAAGGCGATTCAGCCTTATGTGGATAAAACGAATGCGTATTTTGAAGAATATCAGGACCTGACAAATGATGAACTGCGAAACAAAACCAACGAGTTCAGAAAGAGAATTGCCGAATACCTTGCAGAGGCAGATGAGCAAATAAAAGAGATGGAGACCATCTCGATGGAAGACGGAGATCTTTCGGCCAAGGAAGAGATGTATCGACAAATTGATGAACTCAAGGAGCATAGAGATGAGCTGCTGGAAGAAGTACTCATGGAAATTCTTCCCGAAGCGTTTGCCGTTGTCAAAGAAACAGCAAACAGGTTTTCAAACAACACGGAGATTGAGGTTACGGCAACAGACCACGACAGGGACCTTGCCGCTAATAATGATTATGTTCAAATTAAAGGCGACAAGGCCATTTGGAAAAACAGCTGGGTGGCAGCAGGCGGAGAGATTACCTGGAATATGGTCCATTATGATGTGCAGCTCATTGGTGGATATGTTCTGCATTCAGGCAAGATTGCCGAGATGCAGACGGGAGAAGGAAAGACTCTTGTGGCTACTCTTCCTGCCTACCTTAATGGATTATCTGGCCTAGGAGTGCACGTAATTACCGTGAACGATTATCTGGCAAGGAGGGACTCCGAATGGGTAGGCCCAATATTCCAGTTTTTATTCCTGACGGTTGATTGCATTGACAAATACCAGCCGCATTCTGCACAACGCGCCGCCGCGTATAAGTGTGATATCACCTATGGTACCAATAACGAGTTTGGTTTTGACTATCTGAGAGACAATATGGTGAGGTCCCAGGAAGAACGAGTTCAGGGTAAGCACCATTATGCCATGATTGACGAGGTTGACTCCGTGCTGATTGATGACGCCAGGACGCCATTGATAATTTCCGGACCGGTTACAGAAGGCTCGGAAGAGCAGGAATACCAGGCCTTAAGGCCAAAGGTTGAAAGGCTTATTTCACAGCAGCGCAAAATGGCTACAGAGTATCTGGCGAATGCAAAAAAGCTATTCAAGGAGGGGAATAAAGGCTTTGAAGAAGGAGATACGGGGATGGCACTACTCCGCGCATACCGCGCATTGCCAAAGTATAGGCCACTGATTAAATTCCTGAGTGAGGAAGGGGTAAAGGCTGTTTTGCAAAAGGCAGAGAATTATTACATGCAGGAGCAGAGCAAGAACATGTACCTTGTTGACGAACCCTTACTTTTTACCATTGACGAGAAGAACAGAGGTGTAGAGTTAACGGACCAGGGCTCGGAGTACTTGTCAAAAGGTGAAAACGACGCGAGGTTTTTTATTCTTCCTGATATAGCCAGTGAGATGCAGGCGCTTGAATCAAAAGCCGAAGAAGACGGGCTGGATGTGTCTGAAGAAAAGGCAAGCCTTATTCAAGATTACTCTATAAAGTCGCGGCGGCTGCATGCTGTCAACCAGCTTTTGAAAGCATATACCTTGTTTGAGCGCGAGGAAGAGTATGTGGTTATAGATGGCCAGGTTAAGATCGTCGATGAGCAAACCGGTAGGATGATGGAGGGCCGAAGGTATTCCGACGGACTGCACCAGGCCCTGGAGGCCAAGGAGAACGTCAAGGTTGGCGACATCACCCAGACCTACGCTACAATTACGCTGCAGAACTACTTCAGGATGTTTCATAAGCTGTCTGGCATGACCGGTACCGCAGAGACAGAAGCGGGAGAGTTCTGGGAAATCTACAAGCTTGATGTCGTTGTCATTCCAACGAACAAGCCAATTATCAGGGACGACAAGGAGGACCTTGTATATAAGACGGAAAGGGAAAAATTCAATGCTGTCATTGAAGAAATCACTCAACTGACTGCAGCGGGACGACCAGTGCTTGTTGGTACCACAACGGTGGACATTTCTGAAAAACTATCAAGGATGCTGAACCTGAAAGGCATCAAACACAATGTCCTTAACGCTAAACAACACCAAAGAGAGGCAGAAATAGTAGCCAATGCCGGCAAGCCCGGTAATGTTACCATTGCCACGAATATGGCGGGTCGGGGTACGGATATCAAATTGACAGAAGAAGTCAAACAGGCAGGAGGGCTTGCCATCATAGCAACGGAAAGACACGATTCACGCCGTGTCGACAGGCAGCTGAGAGGGCGTGCCGGGCGGCAGGGAGACCCGGGGTCTTCCCAATTTTATGTGTCCCTGGAAGACAAGTTGATGCGTTTGTTTAATTCTGACAGAATAGTCAAAATTATGGATAGCCTTGGTCACCAGGAGGGCGAGGTGATTCAGCACTCCATGATTACAAAGTCTATTGAGCGTGCCCAGAAGAAAGTAGAGGAGAACAACTTTGGTATTCGAAAACGACTGTTGGAATATGATGACGTTATGAATATTCAGAGGTCAGCTATTTACAATAAAAGAAATAATGCCCTGTCCGGAGAAAGACTTTCGGTAGACCTTTACAATATGATTATGTCTCTTACCGAAAGCATGGTGGACGACCAAAAAGCGGTTGGTGATTATGACTCATTCAAGAGCGACAGCCTAAGGGTTCTGTCTGTAGACCCCAATATTGACGAGGTAAGTTTTAAGGAAGGCAATGTTGATGAGCTGGTCCAGCAGTTCCAAAGCCAGACACTCGAATCCTATCAGAATAAATCTGAAAAGATCAGTGAAATTCTTCTTCCAATTGTCAAAGACGTTTATGAGAAAGAAGGGCACAGATATAAAAGGATAGCGATTCCTTATGCCGCGGCATCAAGGGATAAGCCATTGCCTATAGCTGCTGACCTCAAGAGTGCTGTTGATTCAGGGGGTAAGTCTATAATGAAAGACATTGAGAAGGCAGTAACCCTTGCTTTGATTGATGAAAACTGGAAGGAACACTTGAGGTCAATGGATGAGCTCAAAGACAGTGTCCAGTCAGCATCTTTTGAGCAAAAAGACCCTCTGGTTATCTATAAAATGGAGGCCTACGGTGCCTTCGAGCAGTTGGTTTACCAGGTTAATTACGATGTAATTTCTTATTTGATGGGGGGAAAATTACTTTTGGGTGCACCTGGAGAGGTGAGAGAGGCCAAGGCTAGTCGCATGGACTTCGGTAAAGTTAAAACGAGTCGTCAGGACGAGGCACGTCAGCGTGCAGCAGCAGCAGCGGGGCGGCAGGAGAGGGCCAAACCGGAGACATTCAAGCGAACCGAAAAGAAAGTTAAACGAAATGACCCCTGCCCTTGTGGAAGTGGTAAAAAATACAAACATTGTCATGGTGCATAGACAATCTCTTTTAAGTTTTGTATTTATGGCTATTGCCATTCCTATTAGCCTTACGGCTTATGCACAGGTGACAGTTAAGGCAGAGGCTGGAGTAAAGAGCATTATGAAGCAGTATACTTCGGTCAACGCCCAAACATTCATGATACGGGCTTGGCGTATCCAGGCAATTACCACAAACGACAGAAGTACGATGGAGGAAGCTCTTGAAGCTCTTAAAGAAATGTATCCTGAGTCAAACTATAAGTGGGAACACAATCCACCGTATTATCAGGTTAGATTGGGTGCGTTTGAAAAGAAATCAGACCTGGAAGCATTTCTTGTCAAGCTCAAGGAAGACTTTCCTGCAGCCATACCCGTGCAGGACGATATAGAAAAAACAGAGATTATAAGGTATCAATGATTAAGCGAAGGTCAGCGGTCACATTTGACTGGATACTTATCAGTGTATTTATAAGTATCTTATTGATCGGTTGGCTTATGCTTTATGTCAGCAGTTATGACGAAGCGGGCCCTTGGTTTGACCTGAGCTCTGCTGTTGGTCGGCAGACTATATGGATGGGAATATCAGCGCTTGTCTTTATTGCTGTTTTGAACCTGGACTGGCGTATCTGGAACTCCTTATCTTATCCGTTGTACATAATTGGAGTCTTGTCACTTGTCGCTGTTCTCATTTTCGGAAAGGAAATAAAAGGTGCCAGCTCCTGGTTTTCAATTTTTGGCTTTACAATACAGCCTTCTGAATTTGCAAAGGCAGGCACGGCATTGGCTCTTGCGGCCTATTTGGGAAAGCCTGGAGTTAGTCTTGAAAATACCAAAACCATATTAGCTGCAGCGGCGATATTTTTTGTTCCCGCTTTCCTGATTTTGTTGCAGCCTGATGCCGGCACCGCTATTGTCTACATGGCTTTTCTGATTCCTATGTTCAGGGCGGGCCTTAATGCAGGCTTATACATCCTTGGCCTTTCTTTGGGCTTTATATTTATAGGTTCTCTTATTTGGAGCCCCTTTACAATGTTATTGATAATAATTTTAGCCAGCTACCTTTTTCAGTCTTTGAGTGTGGCACAAAAGCGGATTCCTTTGAGTCTTTTATTGCTATTGAGTCTGTTTACATTGTCTAGTTTCAACTTCATCAACTATAGTCTTCTTGTGCTGATTCTGTTACTTTCCGGGGTTTATTTCTTTGCACGTCTATTCAAAGAAGGGAAATACAGGGAACTGTTATTAAGCTTTATACTCATTATTGGATCAACGGCCCTATCTTTTGGCACACAATGGGCCTTTGATAGTGTACTAAAGCCCCATCAGCAAGCCAGGATCAACGTCTGGCTTAAACCGCACCTGAGCGATCCCAAGGGGGACCTTTACAATATTATCCAGTCGAAGACCGCTATTGGAAGCGGAGGGTTTACTGGCAAAGGCTTTTTGAATGGAACGATGACCAGGCTGAATTATGTACCAGAGCAAAACACCGATTTTGTTTTTTCTATTCTTGGAGAAGAACAAGGGTTTTTGGGCTCTATCAGTCTTATCGTTTTGTTTACCACCTTGTTGTTTAGAATCAGCACTATAGCTGAGCGGGCAGCTTTCCCATATATTAAGTATTATGCTTATGGTGTGGCCGGGCTCCTCTTTTTCCACTTTTTCATCAATATTGGTATGACTATGGGTATTATGCCCGTCATTGGTATTCCGCTTCCATTGTTAAGTAAAGGCGGGTCAGCACTTTTTGCCTTTACGGTCATGATTGCCATTCTTTTGCGAATGGACTTAGGAAGGTCGAGATATTAAATCCAAAGCAATATGGCTTGTCTTTATGGGCACTTCTTCATTATATGTTTTTGGACATTATGACACAATAAGACGAGCAAATATGGACAATTTGTCTTCTTTTTTGATCTAATCGTGATTGGAGTGTGATTTGATCGATATTTAACATAATAAAGTAGGCTAGATAATGACATATGACAATTTTACCATAAAGGCACAGGAGGCCATTGTAAAGGGCCAGACCATAGCCAAAAACCTGGATCAGCAGCAGGTTGATACATCTCACCTGCTTAAGGGCATCATAGAAGTTGATGAACAAGTTGTTTCTTTCTTATGTCAAAAGATGGGGCTTAGTTTACCATCCCTCGAAAAGGCACTTGATGAGCAGATCAACAAATATCCAAAAGTTGATGGAACAGATAAGCAGTTTCTTACAAACGATTCCAATGCTGCTTTGAAGAATGCGAAAGACACGCTTAAGCAGTTTAACGATGAATTTATTTCTCTTGAACTTATCTTTTTAGGAATTCTAAAAGGAAAGGATAAAACCGCCCAAATTCTTAGGGATCTGGGAGCGGACGAGAAGTCTCTTGTCAAAGCAATACAGGAACTAAGAAAGGGCAGTAATGTCAACTCACAGCATGCTGACAGCGAATATAATGCATTAAAGAAGTATGCTATTGACCTTAATGAAAGAGCAGAAAGTGGCAAGTTGGATCCGATAATTGGAAGAGACGAGGAAATTCGTCGAATGCTCCATATTCTATCGCGCAGAAAAAAGAATAACCCTATTCTGATAGGTGATGCAGGAGTGGGAAAGACAGCCATCGTTGAGGGAATTGCCTGGAGGATCGTCAAACAGGACGTACCCGAAAACCTTCGATCAAAAAAGATATTCGCACTAGACATTGCTGCGCTTATTGCGGGAGCTAAGTTCAAAGGAGAATTCGAAGAGCGGCTGAAAGCAGTAATAAAGGAGGTGAATGCCTCTGAAGGTGAAGTCATCCTGTTTATAGATGAGATTCACACACTTATAGGAGCAGGTGGTGGTAACGGCGCAATGGATGCCGCCAATATTCTTAAGCCTGCCTTAGCAAGAGGAGAACTCCGCACCATAGGTGCGACAACCCAGGACGAGTATCAAAAATATTTTGAAAAAGATAAGGCTTTGGTTAGAAGGTTTCAAACAGTATTTATTGATGAGCCAACGGTGGAAGATACTATCTCTATCCTTAGGGGTATTCAGGACAAGTATGAAATGTATCATAAGATTGACATTCTGGATGAAGCGCTTATCGCGGCGGCAGAGCTATCTCACAGATATATTACAGAACGCAAGTTGCCGGATAAGGCCATCGACCTCATTGATGAAGCCGCAGCCAAGATGAGACTGGAGTTGGATTCTGTCCCCGAGGAAATTGACGAGATGGACAGAAAGCTGAGACAGCTTGAAATCGAAAGAGAGGCCATCAAACGAGAGGATAATAAGAAGAAATTAAAACTCATCAACGAACAGATTGCCAACACCAAGGAGAAGCTGGATTCGCTGAACGCAAGCTGGCAGAACGAAAAGGAAATTGTTGACCAGATTCAAATGATCAAAAAGACAATTGAAGAGTTAGAGTATGATGCAGAGAAGGCCGAACGAGATTCAGACTTTGAACGTGTCGCCAGGATTCGTTATGGCGAATTAAAGGAAAAAGAGGCTATGCTGAGTGTTGCAGAAGAAAAGCTGGAGGGCCTTTCGGAAGATTCGCGGTTTACCAATGAAGAGGTAACGGCTAACGATATTGCAGATGTCGTTTCGAGGTGGACGGGGATACCGGTTTCAAAAATGCTTCAGAGCGAAAGAGAGAAACTCTTGACCATGGAGGATGAAATTGGTAAGAGACTTATAGGACAAAAAGAGGCGGTTGTGGCTGTTTCAGACGCCATAAGAAGAAGCCGTTCAGGCTTATCAGATCCAAACAAACCTATAGGCTCTTTTATTTTTCTTGGCCCTACAGGTGTAGGTAAGACAGAGCTGGCAAAGACGCTTGCCGATGTTCTTTTTGACGACGAAGGGGCCATTACGAGAATAGATATGAGTGAATACCAGGAAAAGCATTCTGTATCAAGACTGGTTGGAGCACCTCCGGGATATGTGGGTTATGACGAGGGAGGACAGTTAACAGAAGCTGTGAGGAGACGACCTTATTCCATTGTTTTACTTGACGAGATAGAAAAGGCTCATCCTGACACATTCAATGTACTGCTCCAGGTGTTGGATGATGGACGCTTGACAGACAACAAAGGCCGGGTAGCCAATTTCAAGAATACCATTATAATAATGACATCCAACATGGGATCCCAGATTATTCTTGAGAACTTTGAAGACCTGGAGTCTGTAGGATCTGAACACAGGGACGACATTATTGAGACAACAAAGATTGAAGTCTTTAATATTCTAAAGGACCATTTGAGACCGGAATTCCTTAACAGAATTGATGAGCAAATTATGTTTTTACCGCTCACGAAAGAGGAAATCAAAAAAATAGCCACGCTTCTTTTAAAAGGGGTGAAAAAGCATATGGCCAAGCAAGAGATGTCATTGGTGGTTTGTGATTCAGCGCTTGACTTGTTGGCTGAGCTTGGCTATGAGCCCGAGTTTGGTGCAAGGCCTCTGAAAAGGGTGATTCAGAAGGAAATTATTAATGAGCTTTCCAAAGAGATTTTGTCTGGTAGCTTTAGTGCTGGCGACACTGTGTATATAGGCACAGATGTAAAAGGGTTCACCTTTACGGAGAAAGCTACCGGATCAAGGGATATGCCCGAATTCAAGAAAAGGAAGACAGGAAAGAGCCTGACAGATCAAGTTAACAAGGCCACAGAAGACTTGAATAAAGCCGTAGATGACATATCAGAGGATGATGACAAAGATTAGTTTTGAGGGTTTTCTTTTTTAGATAAATTTGTTGTCTAAGCGAGAAAACCAATGAGCCAAACAGTCGTAGTTTCAAACGAAAACATTGGCCTCGATGATATCGGGGCTTTTTTGGATTCCGGGGTAAAATTGTCACTTGATGAGGCGAGCCTAAAACGCATAGAGGCAAACAGAGCCTATTTATCTCAGAAAGTTCAGGAGCCGGATGTAGAGATATATGGTGTAAACACGGGCTTTGGCTCATTGTGTGATGTAAAAATATCACAAGAGGAAATAGAACAGCTTCAGCACAACCTTATAGTGTCGCATGCCTGTGGACAAGGTAAGCCAATACCCAAAGAGCTTTCAAGGCTTATTGTTTTTCTGAAAATTAAAAATCTTTCTTTTGGCTTTAGTGGTGTAAGGCCTGTATTGGTAGAGCGCCTTATTGAAATGTTTAATAAGGATCTGATTCCTGTTATATATGAGCAGGGTTCGTTGGGAGCATCGGGAGATCTTGTGCCTTTGGCACATATGAGCCTGCCGCTATTGGGCATGGGCGAACTGTGGAACGGCAATCGCGTTTGCAGCGCAGAAGAACTTTTAGGCAAACACAGCATGGAGCCAATGAGACTTTCCTATAAAGAAGGTTTAGCTCTTATAAATGGCACTCAGTTTTGTCTGGCCTTTCAACTTTGGGCGAGCCATCACGCGGAGCGAATTTTTCGATGGGCCAATCTTGTCTCGGCAATGTCCTTGGAGGCCTTTTTGTGTTCGCTTGATCCCTTTGATGCAGACTTGAGTAAAGTTCGCAATCAAGAGGGTCAACAAGAAGTTGCCACAGCAATCAGAGAGATATGTGAGGGCAGCGAAATACTACAGAACAAATACAGAACGGTTCAAGACCCATATTCTTTCAGATGTATTCCCCAGGTGCACGGGGCGTCAAGAGATGCTATCACGTATTGTAGGCAGATAGCAGAAAGGGAATTAAATGCGGTCACCGACAATCCAAATGTTTTTCACACATCTGACAAAGTTCTTTCTGGGGGCAATTTCCATGCGCAACCCCTGGCCTTATCGCTTGACTTTTTGTCGATAGCACTTTCTGAGCTGGCGAGCATTTCGGAAAGAAGAACATATCAGCTTATCAATGGAGAGAGAGGGCTGCCAGATTATTTGAATAAATACCCCGGATTGAACTCCGGCTTTATGATACCACAGTATACGGCGGCATCAATTGTCAGTCAAAACAAACAACTGTGTACGCCAGCATCTGTCGATTCTATCAGCTCGAGCAAAGGGCAGGAGGACCATGTAAGCATGGCTGCAAACGCCGCAACAAAGACCTACCGTGTTGTTAACAATGTATATAAGGTTTTGGCGATTGAACTTTTGACTGCGGCACAGGCTCTTGACTTTAGAAAAGGTGTTAAAAGCAGTGTACATATTCAGAAGCTTAGGAAAGCTTATCGCGAGGTGGTTCCCTTCTTGGAAAATGACCGCCTCTTGCATGAAGATATAAAGGCATCAATTCGATTTATCCGGAAAGAAATCTTCTAATCTTTGTTCATGGTAATAACGCGCTGAGGGAACGGCACTATGACCTTGTATTCTCTGAAGAGCTTATCAATATACAAACGAATATCACTTTTGATATCTTCAATAATGAGGTATTCCTTTGAGAAAAAATACACAGCAAAGTTAAGTGATGAGTCTCCAAACGCAAGGAAGCGAACAAAAGGAGACGGCGTATTCAAAACGTACGGGTTTTCGTCTACTGCTTTGATCAGCAAGCTTTTAACAAGAGCCGTATCTGAGCCATAAGCCACACCGACTTCAACAGTAAATCGGATGCTATCATCAAAGTGTGTCCAGTTTGTTACATGCTCATTAACCAACAAGTGATTAGGAACAATCATGCTGACGTTAGGTCTCGTATGTATTATGGAAGATCTGAGACCTATCTTTTTTACAACGCCCACAGTACCTGCAAATTCAAGAACATCACCTACAGAAACGGTTCTTTCAAATAGCAAAACAATACCTGAAATGAAATCATTGAATGTCTGCTGAAGCCCGAGCCCAATACCCACCAATAAAGCTGCAGCACCTCCAAGAATAAGAGAAATATTTATACCAAACGTGGTGAGGGCATACAGTAGGGCAAAAGTATAGACAACATATTTTACCAACTGATTTATCGCGTATTGGGCGCCTACATCCACGTTTCGGCGAGCATATAGCTTGAGTAGGGGTATGTGGATTATAACCCAGACAATCAACTGTGCTATGTAAATTGCCAGTAGCGCATTCATGATAGTGGATATGTTGATAACTATCTCACCATCTTTAATCGGGATTGTTTTGAAGGCATAATCCAGGTTAAAGTTATCAACGATATATAGGGCTACAATGAGGTAAAACGAATACTGGACAGTTCTTCTTGCACCATGAATTGACGAAGTGTTTTTAAGGTCATTCTGGCTTGAACCTTGCGGGTAGAAATAGTCAATAAACAGGTTGTTAATAACCCAATCCAGAAGTTGTGCCAACTGCCAGAGGAAAAGTGCTTTAAGTATGTGAAGTATTGTAAAATTAAAGTCACCCTTCGTGAAAAGGTTGTGGTCAACATTCAATAGAGTTACCAGCACTATGGACACAAGAAACACCAGCATCCTACGAATTATCTTGAAAAGCCTTGTTTTGTTGCGTTTTGTTATCTCTAAGCTTCTTTGGATTTTGGGAGAGAAGTAGTCCATTAACCTGCGGTAGGCAAAAAAGAGAATTGCCAGGGAGACAATAGACCCAACGACCTCCATAAGGTTGAAATCTTTTCCAAAAAGAGAGAATAAGGTAAGGGTTAAAACGTCATTCATGGCAAATGTCAAACATTCTACCCTTGAATATACAAGATGTATTTTTCATTAAAATATTCTTCATCAAAAAACTTATTGACGGGGGTTTGTTCTACCTGGTGATATTTCTGAACCTCACGAATTTCTTCTTTTAAATCTCCACCCTTCAAGGCTATAATACCATTAGGGAGTTTATTTATGTGTTTGTCTGAGATGAGGTGCAAGCTTATATCCAGTAGGGGTTTCAGGCGTGTCACAGCTCGCGCTAGAACAAAATCAAACTTCATTTTTAACTCTTCAGACCTTTTATGTAGTCCTCTAACGTTAAGGAGTCCCAGCGCATCAATTATGGCATTAACCACAGATATCTTCTTTGCTTTTCCATCAATAAGAAGAAACTGGCAATCGGGATTTAAAATAGCGAGCGGTATACCCGGAAAACCACCGCCTGTTCCAAGGTCTAGCAATTGCGTTCCAGGATTAAATGGCATAAACTTTTGAATACTCAGGCTATGTAATACGTGATGCAGGTATAGAGCCTCTATGTCTTTCCTGGAAACGACATTGACCCGTTGGTTCCATTCTTTGTAAAAAGGACCAAGCCGAGTGAGCTGATCCTTTTGAAGTTCTGTCAGCTCAGGAAAATACTTAAACAACAACTCTGCATTCATCTTACCATTTTTGCTTTTTTGGAAATTAGACAACTTAGGAATATACCATATAATATGTGAACAGTAGAGCACCTAACAGGGGGTACTCTTTTGTGTCAAAATTTAGATTCAGGCTTTCCCCTAAGCATTCAGCCAGGGCCTTAAAAATATCGACCACGCCTCTCAAATCACCCATAAGCGATCAGTGAATCAGTGATCTAAACTTGTACTTGAGTAAAGGCGTGAGGATGGGGTTGTTGAATTTCCAGATTCTGGAGTGCGGTGTCCACTCACCTCCAAAGCCTCTGAAAAAGTGCTCTATTTCTTTTATCATACTGCCCTCAAAATCAAAGTAAGGTGTTTTATTGCTTGAGATTATATTCCACAACAGGTAGCTGAGCGCGCCACTGTCTTTGTATTTGGGATTATAGAACCCAACAACATAATAGCTCGTTTCTTTGTCGTAGGCTATCATGGCACCCGCTAGCATAACATTGGTTTCCAAATGCCTGCAGCCTATTAGCCTTACAGCATTCTTTCTCTCCAGACTTGAATGAAGGCGCTTTATTAATGCTATATTAAATGGGTTCTTTCTACCGGCATAGGCATCTATAAGTGCTGAGATAAAGTCATCCAGAGTAGTCTCTGTAATTGAACATTGGGCTTCAGCCTTTTGAATGTTGCGTCGCAGATTGCCTTTAAGTTGGTCAATACTGATTTTGCCTTCCAGGCTTGTATTTAGCCTGTAGGTATATCTTGTTGTTTGCTTAAAGCCCCGCCAGTATAATGGCGCCCAATTGGTAAAGCCTGGGTCATATTGCTGATAATAAAAACTGTATGGCGGCAGCTGAGTGATGAGGTCTGAAATCACTTTTTCTTCCAGCGATACTTTTTCATATTGACTTAGCCTGTCAGGATAAAAAATCTTGATACCGTTATAAAAGCACATGGGAGGCATGAGAATAAAGTTAATGCCCAGAATGGTACGGCGGTGATATACCAGTATGCCTTGAAGGTCACCCGATTTAGAATAAGAAGCTACAAGATCCCAGGACCCTTTAATAGATACGGCATCCATCCAGGCAGAAGTCATATGCAACGGAAGGACCAGCTCTTTTTCTTTTTTTATGAATGTGGACTTGTCCAGAATTTATCAGTTTGGTTTTTTCACTCAGGGGAAATTAGCTTAATTATCTTATCATATACAAATTGAACACTATCTTCTACAGTTTGGTCCGCCGTCATTACTTCAACTGCTGGACTTGCTGGCGCCTCAAATGGAGAGTCAATACCCGTAAATGATTTAATTTTTCCGGCACGTGCTTTTTTGTAAAGACCCTTTACATCCCGTTGCTCACATATTTCCAATGGTGTATTAACAAATATTTCGATGAAATCTTTGTCTCCTATAATTTGTCGGGCCATATTTCTTATTTCTTTTGTCGGGCTTACAAAGGAATTTATGCATATAATGCCTGCATCTAGGAAAAGCTTACTTGCCTCAGACACACGGCGTATGTTTTCTTTGCGGTCATCTAAGCTAAATCCGAGATTGTTGTTTATCCCTGTCCTTGTGTTGTCGCCATCCAGAACCTGAACAAAGTGACCCTTGGAAAACAAGAGTTTTTCCAGGCCGGCAGCTATAGTGCTTTTGCCTGACCCTGATAAGCCCGTAAACCAAAGAACTTTTGACCTTTGATTCAGGAAAGACTCTTTTTCTTTTCGCCCTAAAAGGGTGCTGAATATCGGATGAATGTTTTCCATATTAGGACACGTTAACTATTTCCTTATAAATCTGGTTAAGGACCACAAAAGCCGAGGCTAAGATAAGACCCATAATGAAAGATAGCAACATAAAGGCAGAAGCTCTTATGTGCAGGACCAACTCTTTTAGACTTATATGATTGTCCTTTTTTTCCAGCGTGCTCAAATATAGTCAAAGGAGCATAAAAGATGAACCAACGGATTATTTACAGAGGGAGTAAATAGGGCATCAGTCGGTGCGCATCTTCTTTGCTTATTGATTTTCTACGGGCATAATCCTCCAGCTGGTCTTCAGCAATTTTGTTTATGCCAAAGTATTTCGCATCGGGATGTGCAAAATACCAACCACTTACTGAGGCGGCGGGATACATCGCATAAGACTCGGTAAGGCTTATACCTATGGCTTCTTCCACCTTGAGCAATCTGAATAACTTCTCTTTTTCACTGTGTTCTGGGCAAGCCGGATAGCCTGGAGCAGGTCTGATACCCTGGTACTTTTCCTGTATTAAGCTATCGTTATCCAAGTTCTCTTCTGCGGCATAAGCCCAATAACGTGTTCTGATATCCAGGTGCAGTTTTTCTGCCAGCGCTTCGGCCAGACGATCGGCCAAGGCTTTTAAAAGTATTGAAGAATAGTCATCATGCTCTTTTTCGAAGCGTTCAAGGTGTTGTTCTATTCCTACGCCAGCGGTTACTGCAAATGCACCGAGATAATCCTCATAACCCAGCCCTTCCGGGGCAATAAAATCGCTTAGGCAGTAATACGGCAGACCGTCAGCTTTTTGAGTCTGTTGCCTCAAGCAACAAAGGGTTTCTAGCTGTTCTCCGGATTCATCAAAAAGAATGATATTATCATCATTATCACTGTTAGCCTTAAAAATTCCAAACACAGCCCTTGCCTCCAGCCAGGTTTCATCTATGATACGCCTCAGCATACTTTGAGCGTCGTTAAACAATTTTTTAGCTTCTTCTCCCACAACGGGGTTTTCAAATATGGCCGGATACTTTCCTTTAAGCTGCCAGG
>RFSX01000200.1 GCA_009923745.1 Chitinophagia bacterium | reverse complement strand
CGAAGCTTTTGTATATGATGCCTTATATAACGTGACGGCAGAAGCGGATTTGGATCAGGCCTTGATATACTTAAGCAAGGGTAGAGAAATGAATCCGGATGATACAGGACTACTCTTTACTGAAATCAATCACTACCTCAAATTGGGAGAGCTTGATGTTCTTATTGACAAGCTCAAGAGTGCTATTGAAAAAGAACCCGACAATATCTCCGTCTATACGACTTTGGGTTCTGTATATGATCAATTGCATCAGAACGCCTATTCAGAAGGCGATACTGAAAAAGCCACAGAATACTATGACAATGCATACAGTTGGTATAGCCAGGTATTGGATCGTGATGCCGATAATTTTGATGCAACCTACAGCATTGGTGCACTATACTATAACAAGGCGGCTAGCTTTGTTGACAAGCTGAATGAATTGGCAACAGACCTTTCTCCAGCAGGTATGAAGGCTTACGATGAAACGAAAGCCGAAATGGATGCCTTATTCAAAGAGGCATTGCCTTATTTCGAAAAAGCTGATAAGATCAACAGTGAAGACAGAAACACCTTGATAGCATTGCGTGAAATTTATGCACGTCTCAATATGCTGGATAAATCAGAAAAATTTAAAGCCAGATTAGAAGCTTTGGGTATTACGAACTAGTAATAAACAAACAAATGCCTACTGTAAAAGGGATAAATCGTCATGGTCTATCCCTTTTGTCATAATAGGCATATGCAGAGAATCTCGCAATGCTTATCTCCCTGGTGGCAGATGGCATAAGCAGAGGTTTTTTGCCGCCTTGCTAATGATAGTATGTTTGTGATGGCTTTACCAGGGTTTTGAAGACAGGGAAGAAGCTTATGTTCCTGCTTCCTATGAAGCCCCGGGCATGCTCATTTCCAATAAGACCTTAGCTCCCAGCGACTTTAAAAAGAGTAGATCTAATATGATTCAAATATCCAGGACATCGTTCATATTGAAGATGCCTTGTTTACCATAAAGCCATTCTGCCGCGAGGAGAGCTCCGGAAGCAAATCCTTCCCTTGAGAAGGCTTCATGCATGATAGAGATCTGATCAATCTTTGATATGTATTCAACTTTGTGCATGCCTTTAATATCAGCTTCCCTGATAGCTTTTATAGGAATTTGTGAATTTCCCATCGTTTCATCGCCCGATTGCATCTGCCATGAAGACTTCCTATCCAATTGGGCTGTTATCTGCTCTGCCAGGCTTACAGCTGTGCCGCTGGGAGCATCTTTTTTCTGAATATGATGTGCTTCCGTCATCTTTACTTCGTATTCCTCCAGCTTGTTCATCAGTTTTGCGAGGTGATGATTAACAGAGTAAAATATGTTAACACCTATGCTGAAATTTGAGGCATATAGAAAGGCAGCATTTTTTTCTTTGAAACGATTACAAATCCTATCGTAGGCATCCAACCATGCCGTGCTTCCACATACCGTATTTACACCATGATTGGCCAATATTTCAAGGTTCTCTACCGCAACATCAGGTCCTGTGAACTCAATAGCTACATCTACGTTTGAAAGTAGATCTTGATTTGAACTCAAGGGCTCAGAGCTGCTGGCTCTTAGAACTATATGATGGGATTTTTCTATGGCCAGGTTTTCAATGGTTTTTCCCATTTTGCCATATCCAATGAGTGCTATATTGAGACTTTTCATCTTCAAGTGTTTACATTTGCGAAGCGATAAATATAGGAATCCTTTGTAAGCAATTTAAAATTACTAATGTGTTAAAGAACGATCTTCTTCTCAGGACAATAAGAAAGGAAAATGTTGA
>RFSX01000199.1 GCA_009923745.1 Chitinophagia bacterium | reverse complement strand
ACCGATTAAGTCTTTTCATTTTTCTATAAATCTCTATATTGAAGAAACAAGTTGAACATAGGATGAAACGACGCGATTTTATACAAATAGGAATAGCAACACCCGCGGCTTCCTTTACTATGGTAAAATCTCAATCCCTGACTGCTCTTTCAACGGTAAGTGATCAAGATATCAGACACTCTGTTTGCAGGTGGTGCTATGATAATATTCCACTGGAAGAGTTATGTGACAGAGTCAAGGACATCGGTATTCATTCGATTGAATTGCTTCATCCTGAAGAGTGGACTTTAGTACAGGCTAGGGGACTTGAATGCGCAGTAGGCTACGCCAATGACTGGGGTTTGACAAAAGGTTTTAATAATCCTGATCTCCACGGCGCTCTAAGAAAACAATATGAAAAGGCTGTTTCACTGGCAAGTCGTGACGGCATAGGTCAAATCATTGCTTTTCCGGGCAACCGTAATGGCATCGATGACGAAGAGGGGCTGGACAATTGTGCCTCTGGCCTTGCACCTGTTGTTCAATACGCTGAAAAGGAGGGTGTCATCATTACTATGGAACTGATGAACAGTAAAGTTGACCATCCTGATTATCAGGCAGACAGCACGGAGTGGGGTGTTCGTTTGGTTGAAAAAATAGGCTCTCCAAACTTTAAATTGCTATACGATATATACCATATGCAGATAATGGAAGGCGACATTATCAGGACGATCAAAGAAAATGTCGACTATATTTCCCATTTTCATATGGCAGGAGTCCCAGGCAGACATGAAATAGATAAGAGCCAGGAATTGAATTATTCTGCGATCGCTAGAGCTATCAAACAAAGCGGATTTAAAGGCTACATTGGACAAGAATATATTCCCAGCACGGGTGATGCATTTTTAGCACTTGCCAAGGCTGTGGAAATTTGTGACGTATCATAATAACAAAACTTAGAATGTATTTTAATTCAAAAGGAAAAGATGAAGTTTCCTACGATGCTATTGTCATAGGTACAGGAATTAGTGGAGGATGGGCGGCAAAAGAGCTGTGTGAGAAAGGCTTGAATACCCTCGTTCTGGATCGTGGCCGCATGGTCAAGCATGGAGAATACCCTACAGCAAATCTTGAATATTGGGATGTGCCCAGGGGTGGAAAACTAACGCGGGAAGAGCTCAAGAATTATGAAAAGCAAAATAGGACTGGTTATACAATCAATGAATTCGAGAAACATTGGTGGGTCAAGGATACCGATGAACCTTATCATGAAAAAAAGCCCTTTGACTGGTTAAGGGGTTATCATGTTGGCGGAAGATCCCTGATGTGGGGTCGTCACTCATATCGATTGGCTGAACTCGATTTTGAAGCCAATGCAAAAGAAGGTATAGCTGTGGATTGGCCTATCAGGTATGCTGATTTAGCCCCCTGGTATGATCATGTAGAAAGGTTTATTGGGGTTTCTGGAAGAAAAGAAGGTTTGGCTCATTTTCCTGACGGACAATTTCTGCCTCCATTTGAATTTAATTGTGTTGAACTGGATATTGAAAAAAGTATAAAAGAAAATTATCGTGATCGTATATTATCAATAGGTAGGACAGCTAATTTGACAGTGCCTCATAATGGTCGAGGTCAGTGTATGTCCAGGAGCAGATGTTCACGAGGTTGTCCTTTTGGTGCATATTTCAGTTCCAACTCTTCAACCTTGCCGGCTGCTGAGGCTACTGGCAATATGACCATAGTGACCAACTCCATAGTCGTGGAAATTTTATTTGATGATGCGAGTCAGAAAGCAAGGGGAGTCCGTGTGCTGGATTCAGAA
>RFSX01000198.1 GCA_009923745.1 Chitinophagia bacterium | reverse complement strand
CTGAGGAAGTCAAGGCAAGAAGAATGACAACTCCTGCTATATTTTTTTTAGAAATGATGAGACCTTTGAACTTTGTTGGAAGTCAAGCTATGATTTTTTTTGGGCCAATAATTAGTGCATTTGTCAAAACAGATGGTTATTATAAGGCTGCTGAAATTTTTGAGAATCATAACAGCGTAGAATTTTTAATTCAAGAGATTGAGAGATTAGACAAAAATGAATAACAAGTTCACAGTATATGCAGGAGGAATAGTTGGTATCATTTTACTTACTTTTCTGCTATCTGTAATGCCTGATTCATTTAATTTTTTTAGAGAAGAAAAATCAGCAATGTTCGTTTTTACCTTAATTGTAATCATGATTATGTTATATGAGGTAAAGCTCGCAAAATCTTCATCAGAACCAACTTTTTTAAGAACTATTCCAGGACTTAAAGCTGTAGAGGAAGCTGTTGGGAGATCTACTGAAATGGGGAGACCAATTCTTTATGTTCCAGGAATTATGGATATGAATGAGGTAGAAACTGTTGCAGGTGTAGTTGTGCTTGGTCACGTTGCAAATATGACAGCTCAATATGAAACCGAGTTAGATGTACCTGTCGCTAGAGCAATTGTGATGCAATCTGCTAGACAGGTAACTAAGGAAGCTTATTTAACACAGGGTAGACCAGAAATGTATAATGAAGATATGGTCCACTATATTACTGATGATCAATTTGCTTACGCTGCGGCAGTAAATGGAATTATGCAAAGAGATGAGCCAGCAGCATGTTTGTATATGGGTAAATTCTTTGCTGAGTCATTATTGTTTGCTGAAACCGGTAATAGCATTGGTGCAATCCAGATTGCAGGTACAGGCTCACAAACTCAAATACCATTCTTTGTCACTGCTTGTGACTACACATTAATGGGTGAAGAGTTCTTTGCTGCAAGTGCATATTTATCAAAAGAGCCAGAATTAATTGCTGGTATTACTGCTCAAGATATTATTAAAGTAATTTTAGTTGGATTTGGAACTTTCTCAACTTCTGAGAGAGGAGCACGTAAGGGACGTAACCCACAAACAGGTGCCCCTATACAGATTGCAGCTGCTAGAGTGCCTTCTTTCAAAGCAGGTAAAGCGCTGAAAGATTCTGTGAATTCATAAAACTATCATCATGCCAGGGCTTCTTGAATGGGGCCCGTCTGTTGTAAAATTACAGGCAGCATTCCAAGGGGGCGCATCATTAGGTGCGCCTTCTGCTTTTATCAGAGACAAATATAAATTTTTCCTATAGAGACAAAATAGGTTTCAACTGAAAAGCCAAACAGCACTATTCAGTCTGCCATCTCCCTGCAAATCTTATTCAACTTTTACATTAAGTAATACCGGAAAACCTCCATGCTTCAGAAAATCAGAGATAACAGCCAGAGTATAGGCGCCAAGATTTTCGTCTGGTTCATCATCATAGTTTTTGGCGCCTGGGGTGCCAGTACGATCGTGACATCTGTGATCAACGCTACCCCTATAGTAACGGTTAATGGCGAAACGATAGACGAGTTTGAAGTTGAGCAGAGCACACAGGTCCGTATCCAGGAAATGATCGAAAGCCTCGGCCCTGATGCTGACCTGTCAGACATCGATGAAGAACTCATCAGGGAGGCTGCCCTGACCGAACTGATTCAGCGCGAATTACTGCTCCAGTATGCCGAAAACGCCGGCATGGTTATTTCCTCACGGGTTATCGACAGGAACATTGCCCAGACACCTGACTTCCAGATCGACGGTGTATTCAATGGTGAAAGGGCGCAGATTTTGCTGCAGAGCATGGGTTATACCCCAAACACCTA
>RFSX01000197.1 GCA_009923745.1 Chitinophagia bacterium | reverse complement strand
AGCGGTATTGATTAGTGTTGCTGTTGGCTTTTATGGCGTATATCATAAAATACATTCCAGTTCCAGTGATTATGATGACAGTGGGGTTCTTGACCGAAAAGAGCTCAGTGGAGAGACGCTTGAAGAATTCAGGTCTTTCCTGAGAAGCCTGGTAATGCATGGTGTCGTTGGTACGGCTTTAGGGGGTGTTTGTACCCTCGTTGGCGAACCTCAAAACCTGTTGATAGGTGAAAAGCTAGGATGGGATTTCATCGAGTTTTTTGTCAAAGTGGCACCGGTTTCTCTTCCGGTTCTCGTGGCAGGACTTTTGACGACACTGGTCCTTGAGCAATTCAAGATTTTTGGATATGGGGCACAGCTGCCCGATGTGGCCAGAAGAATCATTCAAAATTATACGGACGATGCGGATAGTACACGAACAGACCGTGAGAAGTATGGACTAATAGTGCAAGCTGTATCGGCAATCCTGTTAATCATTGGTCTGGCATTACACCTGGCTCCTGTTGGCGTAATTGGATTAGGCCTTATCATCGTTCAAACCGCCTTTATGGGAATTACAGAAGAACACCAGCTGGGAAAAGCTTTTGAAGAGGCTTTGCCGTTTACAGGCTTATTGGTGGTGTTTTTTGTTATAGTTGCCATGATTCATGATCAGCATTTGTTTACACCCGTTATTGACTGGGTTCTGGCAATGGATCCGCATCAGCAACCTTCAATGTTTTATCTGGCTAATGGCCTCCTGTCTATGATAAGTGATAATGTATTTGTAGCCACTGTATATATTGGTGAGGTGAAGCAGGTCTATGATGCAGGAGTAATAAGTCTGGATCAATATGAAGATCTGGCCGTAGCCATCAATACAGGTACAAATCTGCCCAGTGTTGCGACGCCCAATGGCCAGGCCGCTTTCTTGTTCTTGTTGACATCAACACTTGCTCCTTTGATCAACCTTTCATACGGTAAAATGGTGAAAATGGCATTCCCATATACCATCGTATTAGGCCTTGTCGGATTGTTAGGCGTCTTGTATTTACTTTAAACTAGACTTGATAAGTCCTTAGTTGTTTATCCAGTTCACGATTTTTTCGTCGTAAGGCTTCGTCTTAGGAGCAACAGACATGACTATGAAGCCATTCTCATCGATGAGGTATTTTTGAAAGTTCCACGATACCTTAGTGTCCATTATGCCGTTAAGTTCGCTTTTGGTAAGAAACTCATAGATAGGGTGTTGGTTTTTACCCTTGACTGAGATTTTTGACATCATCGGGAATTCGACGCCGTATTTTCTTTCACAAAATTGAGCTATGTCTTCGTCGGAACCAGGTTCCTGACCAAGAAAGTTATTGGCGGGAAATCCTATAATGACAAAATTCTTGTCCTTGTACTCGCTGTATAGCTTCTGAAGATCCTTGTATTGTCGCGTAAATCCACATTTCGAAGCTGTGTTAACAATCATTACTTTTTTACCCTTGAGGTCAGAGAACTTGAAGTCCTCTCCATCAATGTCCTTTACTGTAAAGGCGTGAATTGACTTTTTTTCGATTCCCTGTGCTTTCACATTAGAGGTAGATGAAAAGCTGAACAGTCCCATAGCAAATAAAATTATCAGTTGTTGCATTTTATAAATTCATTAGGCCGGTTTTCGAATAACAAGTAACCAACCAATCTAAATTAATTTGGTTCAAGAGAATCCAGATAATCTTTCACCCAGGATGAGAAGTCTTTGAAATTATTAAAGCACAATTCAGACGGGACCAGACCCGGTACAAGGTCTATGCGTTCGAACATATCTTTAGCTTGTCCGTGTAAATCAACAAAAACAACGGTAA
>RFSX01000196.1 GCA_009923745.1 Chitinophagia bacterium | reverse complement strand
AAAACGCCTGGTCTGAACTGTTCAAATTCTTTATCACCAACAGATAATATTTTATCGCCATCCCTCAGTCCCATCTCATACCCGGTTACACTGACAGCTATACCTTCGGTGACTGCCTCGTTGGAAATATACAACTCACCCCAGACAAATAATATCATCGCAAAAAGGATGATGCCAAGAATAAAATTCACGGTGACGCCACCAACCATAATGATGAGCCTTTGCCAGGCAGGTTTGGATCTGAACTCCCAAGGCTTGGGCTCTTCCTTCATCTGCTCTTTATCGAAACTCTCATCGATCATTCCCGATATCTTGACATAGCCACCCAATGGCAACCAGCCCAAACCATATTCGGTCTCTCCCTTCTGAAATTTAAAAAGCGAAAAGCCTGGATTAAAAAAGAGATAGAATTTTTCAACCCGTGTCTTAAACCATTTGGCTGCACCGAAATGCCCAAATTCGTGTAAGACGATCAGGATAGATAAACTAAGAAGAAACTGTGCAATGGTAACCCACATATTCTTTATTTTACGTTGATAATTAGCAAATAATATCGCTTTTCAAACGCCGCAAAAGTAGTAATTTAATAAGCATAAAACCACAAGCATTCGGATTGTTCAGCCAATAGAATGAATGTTTGCCATACAATAACACCAATGATCCTATTTTTCGTACGCGATTTAGATGAAAACCGAGCTTTTTTGGAAGAAGATGAGTTCAGACACTGCATAAAGGTCTTGCGCAAGAAAGAAATGGACCTCATTAATGTAACAGATGGTCGTGGTCGCTTTGCAACGGCAAAAATAATACACATCGCAAAATCAAGAGCAGAACTGCAAATCAATGAAATCGAACAGAAAGCTGCTAAAGAGAATACACTTTACCTTGCCATAGCCCCTCCCAAATCAAAATCACGTTGGGAGTTTATTCTTGAAAAATCAGTTGAATGCGGTGTCGATGTCATTTTACCTTTTCAGAGCATGCATTCTGAACGGGTTAAAATAAATGTTGACAGGGCTAAAAAAATTATCCGATCCGCAGCATTGCAATCCAAGCGTATCGTTCATCCCTCGATTGCAAATTTATGCAGCCTTGATGCACTTATTGATTTTGCAAAAAACAATGATATAGAGTCATTTATCGCTCATTACCAGGAAGACAACACCAGCTTAGGGAATATAGCATTCAACAGTAAGAATCAGATGCTCCTTATTGGACCGGAGGGAGATTTCAATCCGCTGGAATTGGAAAAAGCCATGCAAGCAGGCTTCCTCCCGGTAAAGCTTTCCCGGAACAGGTTGCGCACCGAAACAGCAGCTATGGTCGCAGTCACACTTATAGAGTCGCTTTACATGACTTAATCAGCCTTGGGGATTAGGATACAAATCATCCTCGGCTTCTTCAGCCCTTGGCACCAGGCATTGAAAGTCCTTTTCCACCAGAATGTAGCAGCCATTATCCATTTCTGCCTCAAAACCGACCTTATCATTTAAATGCCAATCCTTTATCCATTCAGAAGGAATGTTTATAACAATAACATGTCCTTCAAACGCTGCGGTCATGCCAGATCCATCACCAGCTTTCAGACCGTAATCGAGATTGTTCCCCAGCAAGGCACAACGATCAGTTACAATAGACTCTGAGACAAGAGTCTGAACCTCATCTTTGCTGAGTCGCAATCTGATTGTATTTGATTTTATCCTCAACTTCATTTTATATGCACTTCTTCAAATTCCTTAAAAATATTCAACGGCAGTTCTTTTATCATATCCGAGTAGCTTTTCCAGTCCTCTGCAAAGAATGAATTAATAAGCTGTAGGATTTCTTCT
>RFSX01000195.1 GCA_009923745.1 Chitinophagia bacterium | reverse complement strand
TCCATTCACTATGTTAACAAAATCTGCCACCCCCAGTTCTTCAGGCCTTTTCTGAAAGATCGGGTTTTCTGTATCAATATTAAAAGACTTAAGAGTATTTCTCATCTTTTTCCGGCGCTGCTGAAAGGCTTGCTTTACGACCCTTCTCAATAATTTATAGTCACACTCAGGACCGGATGCCTCTTTGCGCCTGAGACTGATCACGGCAGATTCCACTTTTGGAGGCGGATCAAAACTTTGAGGACCGATAGTAAAGAGTATTTCAGTTTCATAGTAGGCCTGGCTCAGAATACTGATGACGCCATTGGCTTTTGTTCCGGGCCCCGAGCATACTCTTTCAGCCAATTCCTTTTGGAACATGCCCACCATCTGAGGAATACGGTCAACATGTTCAATCATTTTAAAAATGATCTGAGATGAAATATTATAGGGGAAATTACCAACCAGATTGAAAGGGCGGCCCTCGAAAAGGCTGGGCAAATCAGCCTTCAGAAAGTCTTCAAACATTAAGGAGCCTTCAGGCAATAGCGGAGAGAGAACAGCCATCATATCTCTGTCAATTTCCAGGGCTACAAACTCAGGATAGTGCCTGGCCAGACTCACACTTAATGCCCCCTGGCCTGGACCAATCTCCAGCAAGGGCATATCCATGGAACAGCTCCGGCCAATTTCCAGCATAATCCTGTCAATGACACACTGGTCTCTGAGGAAATGCTGTCCGAAATGTTTCTTGGCTTTCAATTCAATAGCAGTATTAAAGAGGAATTTAATATAAAGCTAATAAACTCTATCTTCGCAAGGCAAAGTTGAAATATGTCGAAAAAAATAAAACTGGGTATTACTATTGGCGATTACAACGGTATTGGCCCGGAAGTTATCATCAAAGCCCTGTCCCACCCTACGCTGCTTGAATATTTTACACCTATCATTTATGGATCATCAAAGGTGATGGCATACCATAAAAACATTGTCAAGAATGCTAATTTTTCTTTTGTATCAGTCAATGACACAAAACATGTGGCCTATAACCGAATCAACGTCTTTAATGTATGGGACGAACAGTGTAATATCGAATTGGGTAAAGCCACTGAAGAGAGTGGCAAATTTGCATTCCTTGCCATAAAAAAGGCTGTCGAGCATGCCAAAGAAGGCGAAATAGATGCCCTGGTCACGGCACCGATCAATAAAAATGCCATGAAGCTGGCTGGCTTTTCACATGTTGGTCACACGGAGTACCTGAGCGATGCATTTGGCACCAAGGCCTCCGTTATGACAATGGTTTGTGACAGTCTCAAAATGGCGCTTGCCTCCAACCATATCCCGGTAAGTGATGTAGCTAAACAACTCGATAAAGACCGCCTCATTAAAAAGATGAAGGTCCTGACGCGTTCACTCAAGCAGGACTTTGGTATAGAACGACCGACCATAGCTGTTCTTGGATTGAATCCACATGCTGGCGATGAAGGACTTGTTGGTGCAGAAGAGCAGGAATTCATCAAACCGGCCATCAAAGAGGCAAAGAATAATGGTGTACTTGTATCTGGACCCTATCCGGCTGATGGTTTCTTCGGAGGTGGTGATTTCAGAAAATTTGATGCCATCATTGCGATGTATCATGACCAGGGACTTATCCCGTTCAAACTGCTTTCCTTTGGAAAAGGTGTCAACTTTACAGCAGGTTTACCCCTAGTAAGGACCTCACCAGATCATGGCACAGCCTACTCAATAGCTGGCAAGAATATGGCCAATCCTGAATCAATGCGGAAAGCTATACTTCTTGCCAAGGATATTTATACTAACAGGATTGAGTACGAGGAGTCTACGAAGGA
>RFSX01000194.1 GCA_009923745.1 Chitinophagia bacterium | reverse complement strand
ATTCAAAACAGACCAGACCTGGAAAGCAGCAGCCTGCAGGTTCAAAGCGCAGAATTAGGCATCCAAATCGCCAAAGGGGCCTTGGCACCAAACATATCCATTGGTGGTAACCTAAGAACCAATTATTCCAACCAGGGATTTGAACTTGATTTTATTGAAACTACCGAGACATTAAATTTCCTGGTTAGTTCTACGGATCCAAGATTTCCCATTGAGAACTTACCATTGACATTTACAAGCGAAAGTGTCAGTCCTATACGCAGAGATCTTGAATATTTCGATCAGTTCGACAATAACCTGTCATATGGATTTGGAGCCAATATCAGCATTCCAATTTACAACCGTGGTGCTTCCCGTGCCGATATTCAGAGAGCTAAAATCAATGCCTCCAATGCACGACTAAATTACGATCAGGTCTTTGAAAATCTCAAGATTACTGTTCAGCAGAGTCTGGCAGATGCAAGAGCGGCAAAGAAAAAACTTGAAGCTTCAGAAAAGACATTAGAGGCCCAGAAATTAGCCTTCCAGAATACAACAAAACGATTGGAGCTTGGAGCCGCCAACACTTTTGAATGGCAGCAACAAAGAACCCAGGCTGAAAACGCTGAGCTCCAAAGACTGATCGATAAATACGATTACCTTTTTAAAATCAAAATTTTAGAATTTTACCTCGGAAAACCTTTGAAATTATAATACGCTATGGCAAAAAGTAAAAAACGACTCTGGATAACATTAAGCCTCGTATTGCTTGTAGTCCTTCTTCTGGTTGCAGCATTTCTTAAAAGCAAAAGCCAACCTAAAGGAGAAGAAGTCACAATGGAATCGGCAGAAGAAAGAACGCTTTACGAAACAGTCGCTGCATCAGGCAGGATATTCCCTGAAACAGAAGTTAAAATCAGTTCCGATGTCTCTGGAGAAATCGTCGAATTGAATGTGGCAGAGGGAGATTCAGTTCTGGCTGGCCAGGTTCTGGCCAAGATCGATCCAGACAGTTATGTTTCTGCTGTCGAAAGAGGCAAAGCATCTGTGAGCAGTGCCAAGGCGCAATTGGCTATTGCCCAAGCCAACAGGGAGTCGGCCACCGCACAAAAGGAACAAATAGCAGCACAGCTTAAGAATGCCAGAGCCATTCATGAGAGAAATATAGAGCTGTTGGACGAAGGTATAATTTCAAGGGCTGAGTTTGATCAGTCTTTATCAAATGTAGAAAACCTGGAAGCCAACCTGAGCGCAGCAGAAGCCAATATTCGATCTGCTGATCAAACAATCAAAAGCAATGAATTCAGCATAGAAAGTGCACAGGCTACTTTGGACGAATTACAAACAAGTTTGTCGAGGACAACGATAAAAGCTCCTGTAGATGGTATTATATCAAGTCTTAGTGTCGAACAAGGAGAGCGCGTTGTAGGAACAATACAGATGACCGGAACAGAGATGATGCGAATAGCTAACCTGAACTCTATGGAAGCACAGGTCGATGTATCTGAAACTGACATCATCAAAGTAGTCATTGGGGACAGTGTCGATATCGAAGTCGATGCCTACCTGGATAAAATCATGAAAGGGGTTGTAACAGAGATAGCCAACTCGGCCTCCAATCTTACTGGAGCAGCAAGTCTCAATACTGACCAGGTCACTAACTTTATTGTCAAAATCAGGGTTGACCCCAACTCATACAAAGAGCTCATCAGGCCCGGCATATCATACCCTTTCAGACCAGGGATGTCGGCGTCTGTAGATATCTATACCGAAAAAGCTGAAAATGCGGTGACCGTTCCCATACAATGCGTTACAGCAAGAGAACTGGAAGAGGACGAGAAAAAAGAACTCGACAAGGAATTCAAGGAAGTGGCTTTTATAGTTACTGAAGCCGATACTGTGCGTATGCTTG
>RFSX01000193.1 GCA_009923745.1 Chitinophagia bacterium | reverse complement strand
CTTCACAGTCCCCAACTCCTGCACGCCTATCAGAAATAAAAGAGACTTTATATCCGGCAAAGTATCAGCCTTCAACATCTTTTTGATACGATGTCTCAACTGAAGCCATGCAAAATCCAATTCCCAATCTTCCATTCAAAAATTGCAAATATAATCAAGTAAGCCCTTTAATGGGATAATCCTTCCATAGATAGGTCAAAAATAAAGACACAGTGTCCAGGCAGAGCTAGGAAAAGTGTTTGAGCATAATGACTTCTTCTTTTTTGAGGAAGCGACTCCATCCTCGCGGCAGGTCTTTTTTTGTTAGTCCGGCAAAAAAAACACGGTCAAGCTTGATGACTTCATAGCCCATATGCTCGAATATGCGCCTGATGATCCTGTTCTTTCCACTATGCAATTCAATACCGATGTGGTTGGGCGGCAATTCCTGTATATAACTGATTTTATCTACTTCGGCCATACCGTCTTCAAGCATAACGCCTTTATCAATTTCTTCGATGTCTTTCTGGGCCAGTGGCTTGTCAAGCACCGCTTCATATATCTTTTTGACCTTCCTGCTGGGATGCGATAATTTCTGAATGAGCTCTCCATCATTTGTCATCAAGAGCAGCCCTGTCGTATTCCGGTCCAGGCGCCCTACCGGATATATTTTGGTATCTACTTTTTCCTGTACTATATCCCACACAGTCTTCCTGCCCCGCTCATCATCCATGGTAGTGATAACATTCTTAGGCTTATTCAGAAGCAAATAAAATTTCTTCTTAACAGGATTTATCTCCTTGCCCATGTATTCTACCCTGTCATCCTCCTTGACAACAACGGCCGGGTTCTTTTCAACTTCTCCATTCAGCTTAATGAATCCATCCTTGACCAATTCTGCTGCTTTCCGGCGTGAACAGATTCCAGCATGTGCTATATATTTATTAAGTCTCAACGGGAAGTATTGGTTTTACGCATCAAAGTACATGTCTTCATCACCTTCCTCGTTGATGCGGGAAGGTCGGGTTATAAAACTTCCGGCTCCATCACTGAAGATATCGGTCTGTCCAGGCATATTCCTGAATCCGGCACCCTCATCTGAAACAAATTTCACATACTCCTTCAGGAAGCGCAGGTTTACCGTACCCAATGAACCGTTCCTGTGCTTGGCAATGATAATCTCTGCCATGTTATCAGGCATATCCATATCATCAGAAAGATCATAATATTCCGGGCGGTAAATAAATGTCACAATATCGGCATCCTGCTCAATCGCTCCCGATTCCCTGAGGTCAGACAGCTGAGGTCTTTTATCACCACCCCGCGTTTCTACCGCACGGCTCAATTGAGACAGTGCAATCACCGGTACCTTGAGTTCCTTCGCCATTCCCTTTAAAGCCCTTGAAATAGATGAAATCTCCTGTTCCCGGTTACCTCTTTTGGTTTTATCGCCTGCACTCATAAGCTGAAGGTAATCGATGACCACCAATCCTATATCATGGTTCTGTTTCAACCTCCTACATTTTGCTCGCAATTCAAAAATATTGATAGCAGGAGTGTCATCTATGTATATAGGCATCTCGGATAACTTCTCCACAGCATCGTGTAGCAATTTGAATTCTTCCTTGTCAAGATTACCGTCCCTAAGCTTGCTGGATTGGATCATAGAAGTCATAGAGATTAACCTCTGTACAAGCTGGTCGTCATTCATCTCCAATGAGAATATGGCTACGCCTCTTCCTGCAGCTGCCGCATTATTGGCAAGAGAAAGGGTAAACGCTGTTTTTCCCATACCGGGACGAGCAGCTATAATGATAAGATCAGACTCCTGCCAACCATTGGTCATCCTGTCCAGCTCACCAAATCCTGTTGTAACTCCGGAGAGGGCATCGGACCTGGTTGATAGTTGTTCAATATTCTTAGCCACCCTGGCAGCTACTGCACTTACGG
>RFSX01000192.1 GCA_009923745.1 Chitinophagia bacterium | reverse complement strand
TTAACGCTGCCGGATAACCAGTTTCTGCAATTTCTTGTCAACAATGATGAACCTGAGTTCACAATGCACTTTGACTATGCCGATAAGTCAAATATTCGGTTTGAAGGATCTGAGGATAATACCGCTTTCCAATATTTTGTTGATTTTATTAATGAAAAGCGTCCCCTTTCAGATTCTTTACGTGTACAAATTTCGAACAGCAATGAGACAGACATTGATGTATCCGGAATACAGGAGCGACTAGCCCTGTTGAATGCACAGCTTAAAGCTGTACAGGATAGTTTGATAGAAGTCAATCCCGATTTTCTGAGTACCATCATGATAAAGGCCAACAAGGAAATTGTGATGCCCGAATTTGAAGCAACGGAGGATGGAAGACTGGCTCAATACTACTACTTCAAAAAGCATTACTTTGACTATATAGACTTAAAGGACCCAAGGGCCCTGAGAAGTCCTTTTTATTTCCATAGGGTAAATTATTATGTTGACAAATTGACGCCAAAGAGCCCTGACAGTATTGCTCAAAGTATTGATTCTCTCCTACATTGGATGGGTGAGGACAGTGAGGCATACAAATACTACCTGAGTCACTTTCTTAACTCTTATGCCCAAACCAAGATAGTAGGACTTGATGCTGTCTATGTGCATATCGTGGATAACTACTATGGCAAAGGAAAAGCACCTTGGGTGGAAGAAGAAAATATGCTCAAAATACTGGACCGTGCCGCTAAACTGAGACCCGTATTGCTGGGCGAGATAGGTGAGGATATCCAGGTCTTCCAGAAAGATGGAACGCCCGTGTCTATTTCGGATATTGATTATAAATATCTTGTTTTGCTATTCTGGGCACCTGATTGCGGGCATTGTAAAAAGTCTATGCCGGACTTTGTTGACTTCAATGAGCGATACAAAGACCTGGGCATCAAAACATTTGCAATATGTACAAAATACCGTGATAAGGTAAAAGGATGTTGGGAATCCGTTGAAGAAAAAAATATGTCAGGATTTATAAACGGGGCGGATGAATTCAACAGATCCAATTTCAAGTTGAAGTACTATGTAGATTCGACCCCTAAGGTCTACATCCTGGACAAGGACAGAAAGATTATCATGAAAAATATTGGGGGTAACCAACTGGATGCTGTTTTTGAGCAAATCTTATCGCGCGAAGAGAAGGCAGCCAGCAGTAATCCAGAAAAATAAGACCCTTTATTTACCGGTAGGTGTCTAGAACTGCCTTCATACGTCTCAGAGCTTCTGTTAGCAATTCCTCAGAGGTTGCATAAGACAATCTGAAACAGTTGGGATCACCGAAGGCTGTTCCGGATACTGCTGCAACGTGTGCTTCCTCAAGAAGAACATTGATGAAGTCATCCGCATCGCTAATTGTTCTTGTTCCATTGGATCTTCCAAAAAAAGCAGATATATCCGGAAAGAAATAAAAAGCACCTCCTGGTAGGTTGGCTTTTATCCCGTCTATTTCATCGAGCATGGATTTAACCAAGCTTCGTCTCTTTAAATATTCCTCCTTCATATAGTCTATCTTGGATGGGTCTTCCATCAGGGCGTTTGCTGCCGCCATCTGTCCAAAAGCATTTGCTCCTGAAGTAAATTGTCCCTGAACCTTAGCACAGGCTGAAGCAATCCATTCAGGAGCAGCCATATATCCCAGACGCCAACCGGTCATGGAAAAACCCTTAGACATGCCATTAACCGTAATGGTTCTTTCTTTCATACCTTCAAAGCTGGCTATGCTTGGATTCCTGTCAAGGAAGTTGATGTATTCGTAAATTTCATCTGCCAACACATATATGCTTTCATGCTTATTGATTACCCGGGCTAGGGCTTCCATTTCTTCGGTGGTATAAACGCTGCCTGTTGGGTTGCTAGGTGAAGAGTAGATAATGAGTTTGGTCTTATTGGTAATTGCTTGTTCAAGTTGTTGTGGCT
>RFSX01000191.1 GCA_009923745.1 Chitinophagia bacterium | reverse complement strand
CTCCTAAAATTATGATAAGAGGGTCTTTATTACCGGCAATGATGAATGCCAGGCATATGCCTGGAAGTACCGAGTGCGCCACAGCATCACCTACCAAAGCCTTCTTTTTAAGAAAACTGAAGCACCCGTCAACAGCTGATGAAGCTGTTATAAGTATTGATCCTAATACTACTGAGATAATATTCGGGTCAGATAAGCGTATAAAATTTTCAAGCGCTTGCATATCTAGTACGTTTCCCGGCTCGGGATTTCTCTTTTCTTTATCAGTTCCGAGATTTCACTTAAGACACTCAGCTGGCCGCCATAGGTTTCCTGGAGCAAGGCATTGGTGAAGACTTTTTCGATAGGCCCGGAAGCAACGAGTCTCATATTTAGGAGTACTATCCAATCAAAAAATTCAGCGGCAGACTGTAAGTCATGATGAACGACAATGACGGTTTTGCCCTCAGCAGTCAGTTGTTTTAATACCTTTAGGATAGCATCTTCAGTAGATGCGTCAACGCCAGCAAAAGGCTCGTCCATAAAATAGATATCTGCTTCCTGGGTGAGAGATCGAGCCAGGAACACACGTTGTTGCTGACCACCTGAAAGTTGTGATATCTGCCTGTTGGCAAATGCTGACAGTCCTACCATATCGAGGTACTTCCTGGCCTTCGATTCGTCATCCTTCCCCAGCCTTTTAAGGATTCCCAATTTTCCATAGCGTCCCATCCGCACAACATCGATAACAGATATAGGAAAATCCCAATCTACACTTTCTCTTTGAGGAACATAACTGATCCTGTCTCTTAGCTTATCAACATTTTTATCCAGAATATTGACATAACCTGAAGCCAAGGGTAGCAGTCCCATAGCAGCTTTTATCAGCGTGGATTTACCTGCACCATTAGGCCCGATAATGCCAATCAGGCGAGCCTTTGGTAAGGTCATATCAATATTCCATAGTACAGGTTTTCTATCATATGACACGGTCATATCATGAAATTCCACAGCCGGATTATTTACTTCTACTTTCACTGCTTATCCCGATTTAATCCTGATACAATATTTCGTACGTTGGCTCTTACCATGCCCATATAATTTCCATCAGGACTGTCTTGTGTGCCCATGGCATCGCTATAAAGCGGTAAGCCAATGTCAACATTAAATCCCTTTTTCCTGCAACCTTCAACAATGGCTTCAATATTTTTAGGTGATACCGAACTCTCAATAAATACGGTAGGAATTTGTTTTTCTACAATATAATTGACCAACTCAACTCTATCTTTTAATCCAAATTCTGAAAGGGTGGAAATGCCTTGCAATCCTCGCACTCTAATATTGTAGCTTCTTCCAAAATAATTGAATGCATCATGAGCTGTGATCATTATGCGCTTTGATAAAGGAATACTTGATATTAAGGTCTTGACTTCCCCATGGAGTTGGGTAAGACTGTCTGAATATGCAGAGGCATTTGCCCGATAGGTACTGCAATACTGAGGATCGAGTTCGCAAAGGGATTCAACTAAGCCAGAAATGCTGCTTTCCCATAAGGAAACATCAAACCAAATATGAGGGTCTTTGACATCACTGTAATTTTCATCTTTCAACAATCTGGTGCTATCCACAAAGTCACTTACCGCATATACCTTACTGGTCCTTGAAAATTTCTCAAGTATGCTGGCCATCTTTCCTTCAAGATGTAATCCATTGACATAGATTAGCTCGGCATCTTTAAGTAGCCTTAAGTCATTTTGTGTCGCTTTGTATAAATGGGGGTCTACTCCCGGACCCATTAAGGCTTTTACTTCCATTTTATCCCCAACAATATTCTTTAAAAGGTCTGCTATCATTCCCGTGGTGCAAACAATTAAAGATGTTTGCTCCTTAGCAGTATCCTTCTCTGCGTTTGAGCAGGAGTTCCCATACATTAAAACGGATAGCACAATCAGAAATATTGGCCTCATTTAAAAAAAATTAGATCACACAAATATAAATAGTT
>RFSX01000020.1 GCA_009923745.1 Chitinophagia bacterium | reverse complement strand
GTAACTAATTCCTTTGGCTTATATGTATCATGAACGGCTTCTGAAGTCAAGTATATTGCCCATCTCAAAACATATACGGCACCTGGGTTCATACTTGTCTTTTTCGCCTATGACCACGGTTTCTTTTTCATCAGAAAGTCTGTATGAATGTGTTGCCAGACTTCCGCAATGAGGACAAATAGCGTGCACCTTTGTGATGTATTCAGCAACAGCCAATAATTGTGGGATGGGTCCAAAAGGCTGTCCCCTGAAATCCATATCAAGGCCGGCCACAACGACTCGAACTCCCTTCAGGGCCAGCTTTTGACAAACCCCCGTAAGTTCCATGTCAAAAAACTGGGCTTCATCTATTCCAACTACATTGATGTCATGAATGTGATCATAGATAGTCCGGCTGCTTTCAATCGGAATAGATTCGATGGCGTTCTCATTATGCGAAACGACAGCATTATCATCATACCTTTTATCCTTGAGTGGTTTGAATATCTGGACGCGTTGATTGGCAATCTTTGCCCTGTTGAGTCTTCTGATCAGCTCCTCTGTCTTACCTGAAAACATAGATCCGCAGATTACCTCTATCCATCCACTGCGCTGGGCTCTAAAACTTGGTTCTAAAAACATGAGCTAATGACTCTATTTTTTGATAAAAAGGAGAATGACAAAAATAGGATTTTATGTAAAAAAGCGGTCTATCAAAAGCCGAAACGAAGCGGATATTATTTTTATTCGTTAACTCCAATAAATCGGGCTTTATTGGAGTTAACTATTCATTAATCATTGCGGTTTTCAAAAATTACTGCTTCACACACAAAAAACCAGAATCTTAGGACTGATTTTTGATGTATTAAAGAATATTATAATATATAATCTATTTTTATCATGAATCTAGAAAAGACAAGTCTTGTACTTAAAAAAATCAACCGTCTGTACGAACTCATTCAATCCCTTGGTGAAGCAAGTCATACTGAAAAGGATTTGCTGAAAGCCTATGTCCTGGACCTGTACGAAGCCGTAGCATTGAGCGATGAAGATGAAATACTGGAAGATTTTGAAATCGAGGAGATGAAAGAGAAAATGAACAAGCTCAAAAAACAGGAGAATAAGCTGAAAAAAGAGCTGGAGAAAAAAATGGAAAAAGCGGAGAGTATGTCGGATAACTATCTCGAAGATAACGAGGAGCTAGAGGATGAATCATCAGAAGAAAAAGAGGGTAAGACTGAAAAGGAATCCCCTGCCAAACCAGAAGAACCAGAAGAAGAAGAAAGTGCAGAAGAAGAGTTGGCCGAATCACTATCTGAAGAAATGATACAACTCTTTGACATCAAGGATTCTACTGAATTGTCTGACAGGCTCGCCAATGCCCCAATTGCTGATCTCACAAAAGCTATGGGTATTAATGAAAAAATATTCACTGTGAACGAACTCTTTGATGGCAATAAAGAAGAAATGGATAATATTCTTCGTGCATTGAATAACTTGACAGACTTCGAAGAAGCAAAGTCCGTTCTGGCACGAAGTGTTGCGCCGAAATACAAGTGGCTGGAAAAACAAAGGCTTAAAAAAGCGCGCAACTTCATCAGGTTGGTCAGACGTCGATACATTGCTTAAGATCAATTGGTCCAAAGAGCATTTGCAATTGAATAAATATTTTGGATAAAAGTTTACGCGACCTATTAAAATCTGTTAAGTACAGTTCATTCATACTGGCTGTTCTATGGTCCGTTCACATCTATAAAGAGCTCTCCGGACGTAGCCTTGCCCAATTCGGCGTCTTCCCTAGAGAAACAGACGGACTCGTAGGTATTCTATGCGCTCCTCTTATTCATGGAAGCTGGGAACATCTTTTTTCTAACAGTGCACCCCTCTTCTTTGCCATGACGATCATTCATTTTTTTTACAAACGCGTTGCCCTGAGCAGCTTTTTCCTGGTCTACTTCCTGACCGGAGCTGCTGTATGGATGTTTGGGCGGAGTGTTTATCATATCGGTGCAAGCGGACTTGTATATGGTTTGCTGGCCTTTATTTTCTGGAGTGGTGTTTTCAGAAGAAATATAAAATCCATAGTACTCGCTCTGGTTATAACCATGGTTTTCTTTGGTTATCTCGAGGGTATTGTTCCTTTCCAGGAAGGTATTTCATGGGAAAGCCATCTGTTGGGACTTATCGTAGGCATCATTATAGCTTTTTTTCTCAAGGGGATCATTGAAAAAGATGAAATGCACTATGACCCTTGGGAACATGAAAGGGATGAAAGCGTGGAGTATTTTCTACCCAGAGACACATTTGAAAAAACCCTTAAGCAAAGAGAAAGGGAAGATGACAATCCCTGGGATTAGTCATCGCATATTTAGACTCAGGATTTTCGTAAATGATTATCGAGAGCATTACGCACTGAACCATATGTCATCAGCAGCTTATGCGCTTCTTCCCTACCGAGTTCCAGCCTGTCCATGAGCATCCGTATTCCCCTGTCAACCAGCTTGTTATTGCTCAGTTGCATATCAACCATTTTGTTATCATGAACACGTCCCAGCTTGATCATAACAGATGTGCTGATCATGTTCAATATCAGTTTCTGGGCCGTACCAGACTTCATACGGGTAGAGCCGGTAACAAATTCCGGCCCTACAGCACATTCAATGGGATAGTCTGCATGCCAGGTAATTTCCGATCCAGGGTTACAGGTGATACAGCCGGTGAAGATGCCATTTTGCCTGCATGCATTAAGAGCCCCTACAACATAGGGTGTACTGCCTGATGCGGCTATCCCTACAACAAAATCAAGATCATTGATATCATAAGTCTGTAAATCATGGAATCCCTGCTCTGTATCATCTTCTGCAAATTCAACGGCTTTTCTAATGGCGCCATCTCCACCGGCAATAAGACCTATCACCAAGCCGTGATCGACGCCAAAGGTAGGGGGACACTCTGAGGCATCCAGGATTCCCAATCTGCCGCTTGTGCCGGCACCGATATAAAACAACCTGCCTCCACGGCTCATTCGATCATACAGAGCATCGAGAAGAGCTTTGATCTGGCCTATACATTCTCCAACAGCATGAGCCACCTTTTCATCTTCCCTATTGATGTTGATAAGTAACTCCCGGGAGCTCATCTTTTCTAGGTTTCGGTAGTGGGAATCTTTTTCCGTAATCTTAGACATCAGTAATTTTCAATTTTCTAAAATTAATCATTCCAAAGCAGCATCACACAGAATCGGGATTCAGCTCAGTGGAAGCTTTTCTAGAAATCAATAGCAGACCTATGAAGGTCAGAGCACCATTTATTGCCAGGATAAAGAATCCAAAGTTCAATCCATTGAACCACTCTTCAGAATTGGAATCCAGAATATAGGATAATACCGGTGCTGTCAATACAACAATCCAAACATAGCTGTCGCGAAGAGAAATTTTCGTAAAAATACCCATACTGTATAGGCCCAGTAAAGGTCCGTAAGTATAGGCTGCTACCTTAAACAAACCATTTATGACAGCATCGTTATTGAGAGTGTTGAAAGCCAGAATTACAATCAAAAGCAAAAGGGTAAAAGCCAGGTGAACAGCAAGGCGTATTTTCCTCTTTGACAATTCATCTTTTGCCGAATTCTCGAATCCAAGAAAATCCACGCAAAATGAGGTTGTCAATGATGTAAGTGCCGAATCGGCGCTGCTGTATGCTGCTGCGATCAGTCCAAGAACAAATATAACCCCCACAAAAGGCGCCAGGTGATTAAGCGCTATCAGAGGAAAAAGCTGGTCCGTCTTCTCTGGTATGGCAATACCATTTTCGGCAGCATATATATAAAGGCAGGCGCCAAGTCCAAGGAAAAGCAGATTGGCAAACACCAGAATAATGCTGAACAGTCCTACATTTTTCTGAGCTTCTCCTAGACTCCGGCAGCTTAGGTTCTTTTGCATCATATCCTGATCCAGACCTGTCATTACTACTGCTATCAGCATCCCGGATATTACTTGTTTAAAAAAGTTGTTTGGGTCTGACCACCCATTCTCAAAGAAGAACATTTGCGAATAATCAGATTCTCGAATCAAGCCTGGAATGTCAAGAAACCCTATTCCAATGCCGTCAGCGATATAATATAAAGTAAAGACAACTGCCGATATCATTGTAAGCGTTTGAAGAGTATCGGTCCACACTATGGTTTTTATACCACCCCTGAAAGTATATATCCATATAAGGGCAAGCGTAACAATCACTGTTAGTTCAAAAGATATGCCCATGGGTTGCAGGACAAAGGGATGAAGAACAATGGCTACCAGGTATAGCCTGAATGAGGCGCCTATTACCCGTGAAAGTAAAAAGTAAAAGGCTCCCCATTTATAACTTGTCGTACCGAAGCGGCTGTTTAAATATCCATAGATAGATGTAAGCTGGTATTTGTAATAGATGGGCATGAGGACAAAGGCTATAACTGCATAACCCAGTAAATAACCAAAAACCATTTGCATATAGGAAAAGGCCTGGTTGGTTTCTCCCGCGCCAACAACTCCCGGTATGGATATGAAAGTGACTCCGGATAATGAAGCCCCTATCATCCCTATCGCTACAAGGATCCATGATGAATTTCTATTAGCGTTAAAAAAGGTCTGGTTATCTGCATCGCGTCCAGTAAAATAGGAAACCAGATAGAGTAAACTAAAATAAATGATGATGGTGCCCAAAAGATAGACTGGATCGATGCCGCTCATGCAAACTTAGGGTTTTGCGTATTTTAATATTCGAATATATAATTCTTTCCAATCTTGCCAACCCTCCCTGGAGTAAAAGCTGCTGTTATGCCATATAAGTGAAAAGACACCACCTACGTCTCTTATTCGATCGATAATCAGCTTGCATGCCTCAAAGGCAGTATCCGTATCCAGGTTCATATATTTCTTGAGTGTTATATCCATAGCCTGAAAAGGATATATCTTCAGCCTGGTGCATGCATCAGCTTCTATATCATACCAGTAATGAATTCTTGATGTGCCAGCCCGAAATCCAACTGTCTCATGGAAGCCCATAGAGTATTCTTTACCTATGCCCATATCTATGAGATTTCTGAAGCTTTCCGGAAGCTTGAATTTCAAATAATGCTGCCGCGACCGGTCAATTTCTTCATTGATTACAGATTCCAGCTTCATCTTTTCGTGCTGGAGCATATTAGTACTCAATGCTGAAGCATACGAAGGATGAATACCAACACTGTAATATTTATTAATATAATTGACCTTTTCAATATAATCCGGATGTCTGTGATCAAATGTCTTATCAAAAGGCCCCCTGTCTGCGCATAAAACGAAAAAAACAGGATTCATATAAAATGACTGGTGTATATCTATAATCTCTTCAAAAGTGTCATATGGATCCTGAGCGCCGAATCTGTCCATAATACGCCCCCATTGAAATGAAACAATATCCTTAAGCATGGAACCAAGCACAATACCTGGCGGCTTCTTACGGTATGCATATATGTGATCTACATCAACAGTAGAAAGAAATCGGTATTCGTCCTTATTCTTGATCTCACAATTAAATTGTTCAGAAAGAGCGTCCCGTAATTCATTAATCCAGTAATCCACGATAGGATATTGAATCCAGCCCTTTCTGAACAAAAGGCTTTGATCAGCCTTGAACCTGTCGTGAACATCTCTTTCGATGGTCCCATATTCTTCAACGCGTGTCAGAATGTAAAATATAGCTGCAAAGACATCAAATTCCACTTCGCCATTTTCCTGAACGGCATGCCTGGCTGTGTCAGGCTCCCTTTCAATTTCGAAATTCCTAAAATATCCGCTTTCAGGAATATGCAATGTGCCATCAACCGATCTCTCGCTATAGCAGATCTTCAACCGATTCTTACTGTTTCTGAATTCATCCAAATCAGAAAGGAAGATATATTTCAGGCCCATGCATTTGGTAAAGACAAAATCGCAAAGGTATTCCAGCTTATTGCTGCCAACCCGAGTGTATATCTCTAGTACCTTCAAAGTTTTTCCTTATTAATAAACGGATATTCAATCCGCGAAAGACCTAAGCCACAAGCAGGAACTGACCAGGCCTCTTCCAAACGCTCCTGCTTATCCAATGCCAATTTAAGCTTTTCAATATTTAGTTTGCCACTGGCAACCCTGATACAAGCCCCTGCCATTAAACGGATCATGCCTCTTAAAAACCGGTTAGCCGATACGTCAAAAGACCACAGATTCTCTTCCTTTATCCATTCACAAGCAAACAACTCGCAATCATAATTATTGACATCTGTATGCGTCTTGCAAAAGGGAAAGAAAGAATTATAATTCATAAAAAGAGAAGCCACTTCATTCATCTTCGCAAAATCAGGCATTCCGGATTGATTGTATCTATAGGAGAATCGCGTTAGAAAGGGATCTTTTTTAAAGTGCATCCTGTAGATGTACGATCGATTACTCGCATCAAAACGAGCATGGGCTTCATTTGGTACTGGAATAATATTTACAATGGCGATATCCCTGGGAAGCATTTTATTCAACTTAAACCTGTACTCCTCTTCAAGTAAGTCGTATGCATCAAGATCTGCATGAAAAAAATAATCATAGGCATGCACCCCTGCATCCGTACGGCCACAGCCTACAATTTCAATATCCCTGCGCGCAAGCTTGGTGAGTGCCGATTCCAAGCATTCTTGGACAGAGGGTGCATTATCCTGTTTTTGCCAGCCGGAATAGGCTGTACCATCATACATGATCTGGAAGAAATACCTCTTCATAAACTGTTTCTTGAGGCTAATATAAAAACAATAGTATGCCACATAAAAAAGGCGCTTCGAAAAGCGCCCTGTATTTGGATATGTGTAGAATCTAATTGTTGATCAGGCGTGCCATTGTATCCCCAATATCTGCAGGGGATTTAACAACGTGAATGCCACAGGCTTCCATAATTTCCATCTTGGCTTCGGCCGTGTCTGATTTACCACCTACAATTGCTCCGGCATGGCCCATTGTACGCCCTTTAGGAGCTGTTTGACCCGCAATAAACCCAACCACTGGTTTGGTGCCATTCCCTTTTATCCAGTAGGCTGCATCAGCTTCCATGTTTCCTCCAATTTCGCCAATCATTATGATACCATCCGTTTCTGGATCATTCATGAGCAGTTCAACGGCTTCTTTCGTTGTCGTTCCCGGGATTGGGTCACCTCCGATGCCGATACAGGTCGATTGTCCCATCCCAGCCTTACTTACCTGGTCAACAGCTTCGTAGGTCAAGGTTCCGGAACGCGAAACAATACCTATCCGGCCTTTCCTATGAATGAAGCCAGGCATAATGCCCACTTTCGCTTCATCAGGTGTTATAACACCCGGACAATTGGGTCCAACAAGCCTGCAATCGAAGTCCTCTATATAGGCTTTAACCTTTACCATGTCTTGTACCGGAATACCTTCTGTTATACATACAATTACCTTGATGCCGGCAGAAGCTGCCTCCATAATGGCATCTGCTGCGAAAGCAGGTGGTACAAAAATTATAGAAGTATCTGCACCCTCTTTTACTGCATCGGCGACAGTATTCCATACCGGTTTACCGAGATGCTCCATACCGCCTTTACCAGGAGTTACCCCACCAATTACATTGGTTCCGTATTCAATCATTTGCGATGCATGAAAACTGCCTTCCTTGCCGGTAAAGCCCTGCACAATGATTTTTGAATCTTTATTTACTAATACACTCATTCCTTGGTTGGTTTATTCCGCCCGGGACTTTCCTAATCTTCAATAAGAATCACCTTTTCGTTTTCCTTATGGAAGAGGTATTTCTCCCTGGCAAATTTCTCAATATTCTTATTAATGGTTTGTCTTTCCTTGAGCGCTTCTTCAAGCTGTTCTTCATATTCCACCTTTGCCGACTCAAGTCTGTTCAGAGTCCTCGACAGTTTGAATTGATTGATCATACTGTATCGATCAACGAAGCCAAGCCAAATGCAGAATACCAATATGGCAATAGTATACTTATTCACCCCCGGAAACGGCAATCCGGATTTCAATTTAGCCGCAAATTGTTTCAAAATTTCCATAACAACCTATTTTGGTCTGAGTGATTCTGACCATTTCAGGTTGGTGGAATAAGGAGCTTTAGTCTGCCTATTCAATAGCAAAAATAAGCATTTCTACAATTTAAGGATTGATTTACCTGGATAATACGCCATCGAACCCAGTTCCTCTTCAATCCTGATCAATTGATTGTATTTTGCAATTCTGTCACTTCTTGAAGCCGATCCCGTTTTGATTTGTCCCGTGTTGAGTGCTACAGCAAGATCTGATATCGTCGTATCTTCTGTTTCACCGGATCTGTGACTCATTACGGATGTAAAGCTATGTGTTTTAGCCAGACTGACGGCATCGATAGTCTCGGAAAGGGAACCGATTTGATTCACCTTGATGAGAATAGAGTTGGCTGCTTTCTCATCAATACCTTTTTGCAACTTACGTGTATTGGTCACAAACAGGTCATCACCTACCAGCTGTACCTTTGAACCAATAGCTGCATTCAGCTTAGTCCATGCTGCCCAATCATCTTCATGAAGTCCATCTTCAATAGATACAATCGGGTATTGATCAACCCATTCTTTCCAGTAGGCCACCATATCATCGCTGGATAGTTTTTCACCTGTGGATTTATGAAAATGGTAGCACTTCTCCTCTTCATTATAAAACTCAGAAGCAGCAGCATCCATGGCAATATAAATATCCTCACCCGGTCTGAAGCCAGCTGATTCAATGGATTGCAGTACGATTTCAATAGCCTCTTTATTGGATTTGATGTTTGGCGCAAAACCCCCTTCATCGCCAACATTGGTACTGTAATTCTTAGATTTCAGCACTTTCTTGAGATGATGAAATACCTCGACACCCATTTTAAGGGCCTGAGAAAAGCTCTCTGCACCCAAAGGCATAATCATGAATTCCTGGAAGTCAATGCTGTTATCGGCATGAGAACCTCCATTGAGGATATTCATCATTGGAGCGGGCAGCGTATATGCATTGACGCCACCAATATATCGGTAGAGTGATTGCCCTGATTCTTGGGCTGCAGCCTTAGCTACTGCCAGTGAAACACCCAATATAGCATTCGCACCCAGCTTGGCCTTGTTATCTGTTCCATCCAGGCGAATCATCTTGTCATCAATAAGCCTTTGTTCAAAAACATTATCACCGATAATAGCAGAGAGGATCGTGCTGTTTACATGATTGACAGCCTTGCCTACACCTTTACCCATCCAGTGTTCTTTTTCATTATCCCTCAGTTCAACAGCCTCATACTTGCCTGTAGAAGCTCCTGATGGAACAGCAGCGCGACCAACAAAACCATTTTCCGTAACAATATCCACTTCAACTGTCGGGTTACCCCTAGAGTCTAAAATCTGTCTTGCCTTTACATCTGAAATAAAACTCATGGTTTCTTTTTTCTTACAAGTGAAATAAAATCATCAAATAAATATCTGGAATCGTGTGGTCCCGGAGATGATTCAGGGTGGTATTGCACTGAAAAGGCATCAATGCCTTTCACTTTTATACCCTCTATAGTTTTATCGTTCAGGTTAAGATGGGTAATCTCAACTTTATCACTTTTTTCTAGTAATTCTGGACTTACACCAAAACCATGGTTTTGGCTCGTAATTTCGCACCTTCCGGTTTCCAGATTTTTGACCGGATGATTAATGCCACGGTGGCCGTGGTGCATTTTATAGGTAGGAATATCATTGGCTAAAGCCAGAAGCTGATGCCCCAAACATATGCCGAACACAGGCTTATCCTCTTTCAATAACTGCTTGATTGTATCCACAGCATAATCCATAGCGGCAGGATCACCAGGACCATTAGACAAGAAATATCCATCAGGATTGAAGGCTTTGAGTTCTTCGACAGTAGTTCGAGCTGGGAATACTTTAAGAAATGCGCCTCTTTCGACCATGCAGTTTAGAATATTTTTCTTGACACCATAGTCCAGCACTGCAATTCTGATATCCGCACTTTCATCCCCTTGGGTATAGCTTTCCTTTGTGCTCACCTTGGAAGCAAGCTCCAGTCCAGCCATGGAAGGGATCTCTTTACACTTTTCCATCAATACCTCTATATCGAGCTCAACTGTGGATATAAGGCAATTCATGGCGCCCTTGTCCCTTATGTGCCTAACTATAGCCCTTGTGTCAACCTGGTGGATACAGACGATATTATTTTTTTCAAAATACTGTTGAATGGTGGTATCGGCGAGAGGTCTGGAATATTCATCCGTAAAATTCTTACATACAAGTCCTGAAATCTGGATGTTGCCTGACTCCGTTTCGTCGTCCTTAATACCGTAATTGCCGATATGGGCATTTGTGGTTACAAGGATTTGACCGAAATAGGAAGGATCTGTAAATATTTCCTGGTATCCTGTCATACCGGTATTAAAACAAATCTCTCCAGTTCCTAATCCTTTAATTCCAGCAGCACGACCCCTGAAATAGGTTCCATCCTCAAGGAGAAGTACCGCATCAAATTCTGATGGGTTTGTAGTCATAGCTCTAAAATTCGCTCAAATATAAAGGTTTAGCCTAATATGATATTAAAATAAAAGGGCAATAATGACGCATCATTATTGCCCTTTTGAAAAAAGAAAGAATTCATTATACTATTCTTCCTCTTGGTTGCTTGCTGGAGCAGCTGCTTGTGATTTCGATCCCCCTCGTCTTCTTCTCCTTCTCGAAGACTTTTTGCCCTCAGAAGCGTTGGTGTAAACCTCATTGAAATCAACAAACTCGATCATTGCCATCTCAGCACCATCTCCCTTTCTGAATCCGGTTTTTATAATTCGTGTATAGCCACCTGGTCTGTCACCTACTTTCTCTGCAACTGCACCAAACAACTCTTTGATAGCTTCTTTATTTTGCAATTGTGAGAATACAGTTCTCTGAGCGTGAACAGTATTCTTTTTTGCTTTGGTTACAAGAGGCTCAATATATACTCGAAGCGCTTTAGCTTTTGCAAGTGTTGTATTGATTCTCTTGTGCTCGATAAGTGCATTGGAAAGATTAGCCAAAAGTGCTCTTCTGTGGCCTTTCTTTCTTGACAGGTGGTTGAATTTTTTACTGTGTCTCATGACGATTAATTTGGCATCACGTCATCTCTCATCCTGACTGACCTGCTGTATTCCTGAGAGAGTCGGTTAATACTGTTAAAAAAAGGATCCAATAAATGGGTCAATACGATCCTGATATACAAATTACTCTTCGTCCAGCTTGTATTTGGACAGGTCCATACCGAATGTAAGACCTTTATTCTGAAGAAGTTCTTCAATTTCAACAAGAGATTTCTTACCGAAATTTCTAAACTTCAATAGTTCGTTTGTGTCATACTTCACCATCTCACCCAGTGAGTTGATTTTAGCTGCTTTTAGACAATTGTACGCTCTTACAGAAAGATCAAGATCTTCCAATGGTGTCTTCAGCAACTTACGCATGTGAAGGATGTGTTCGTCAACGATATCATCTTCTCTCGCCTTGTCTGTATCGAAAGTGATGTTTTCATCAGTCACAAGCATTAAATGCTGGATAAGTATACGTGAAGCTTCCTTGACAGCATCTTCAGGATGGATTGTGCCATCAGTTTTGATGTCTATCGTAAGCTTTTCATAGTCTGTTCTTTGTCCGACCCTTGTGTTCTCTACTTTGTAGGCCACATTTTTGATAGGGGTATAAATGGCATCCACAGGAATAACGCCAATAGGAGCATCTTTAGCCAGTGTTTCAGAAGCAGGAACATAACCTCTTCCCTTGCTCACTGTTAATTCCATCTCAAGATTCACACTTGAATCCATCCTGCAAATAACCAAATCCGGGTTAGTCACTTTGAATATATTGGTGTGGGCTTCGATATCCGCAGCTGTCAGTTGATCTTTACCACTTACCGTAAGATAAATTTTCTCTGACTCAGAATCAGGTACTTCGACCTCAGGCTTTAATCTTACCTGCTTGATATTGAGGATTATATCGACAACGTCTTCAACAACGCCCTTAATAGTGGAGAACTCATGATCAACTCCTGCGATTCTGATCGCAGAAATTGCATAACCTTCAAGTGATGAAAGAAGCACTCTTCTTAGAGAGTTACCTATAGTCTGTCCAAACCCTGGTTCCAATGGTTTGAATTCGAATGTGCCATCGAAATCATCAGCTTTTGTAAGGATTATTTTATTGGGTCTCTGAAAGTTTAAGATACTCATATTTATTATGTACGATGGATTTAAAAATTAATGTTCATCTAGGCATTCCAGATACAGAACTCTATTATCCTAATGGATTACTTAGAGTAAAGTTCTACAATCAATTGTTCGTTAATATTCTCTGGGATTAACTCGCGGTTAGGGTATTCCATAAATGTACCTTCCATCCTTTCAGGATTCCACTCCAACCAAGACCATTTACGTACATCAGATTTTGCACCGATGGTGTTTTGGAATATGTCCATGTGTCTTGATTTATTCCTTACTGAAATAACATCACCCGGCTTCAATCTGCATGACGGAATATTTGTTAGGATGCCATTTACAAGAATGTGTTTGTGAGAAACCAATTGTCGGGCAGCACGTCTTGTCGGAGCAATGCCCAGACGGTATACTGTATTATCAAGCCTTGCCTCAAGATATTGAAGTAGAATCTCGCCTGTTACACCACTTTTACGTGATGCGGATTCGAATATATTGCGGAATTGTCTTTCCAAAACACCATAGGTGTATTTGGCCTTCTGCTTTTCCATAAGCTGAATTGCGTAATCAGACTTCTGCTTTCTTCTTTTTGAAGGGCCGTGTTGGCCAGGAGGATATTTTCTCTTTTCGAAGCTCCTGTCAGGTCCAAAGATGGGCTCTCCAAATTTTCTTGCCATCTTGGTTGTTGGTCCGGTATATCTAGCCATTGAAGTATTTGCTTTTTTGGAATTCTATTAATATTAAACTCTTCTCCTTTTAGGAGGTCTGCAACCATTGTGAGGCAAGGGCGTAACATCTTTGATCCTTGTGATTTTGATACCTACCTCATCTATAGCACGGATGGCAGATTCTCTACCAGCTCCAGGTCCCTTTACAAGCACTTCTGCATAACGCATACCCGCATCGTAAGCTGTTTGAGCAGCGTCCTTAGCAGCAATCTGTGCAGCGAAAGGAGTATTCTTCTTTGATCCCCTGAATCCTGCTTTACCAGCCGAGGCCCAGGAAATGACCTGACCCTGCTTGTTGGTCAGAGATATAATGATGTTGTTAAAACTGGCTTTGATGTAAGCCAGGCCTTCCGGCTCAACATGCACTTTTCTTTTCTTTGCCTTTTTTGCTTTTGCCATGCTAATTATTATTTAGTAGCTTTTTTCTTGTTTGCAACAGTTTTCTTCTTACCCTTACGCGTTCTGGCGTTGGTCTGAGTTCTCTGACCTCTTACCGGAAGACCTTTTCTGTGTCTCAATCCCCTGTAGGAAGCGATATCCATAAGACGCTTGATGTTCATCTGAACTTCTGACCTCAGCTCACCTTCTACTTTATACTCATTTTGAATGAGTTTGGTAAGTTCACGCACGTTGTCGTCTGACCAGTCATTGACTTTTGTATTCTCGTCAATACCTACTTTTCCTAAAATTTCCTCGGCTTTTGACTTGCCTATACCATAGATATAGGTCAAACCGATGACTCCTCTTTTATTCTTTGGTAAATCTACGCCAGCTATCCTTGCCATATTAACCTTGTCTTTGCTTGAACCTAGGGTTCTTCTTGTTAATAATATAAAGCTTGCCCTTCCTTCTCACGATCTTGCAATCTGCAGATCTCTTCTTGATTGATGCTTTAACTTTCATAATACTTATTTATATCTATAAGTTATTCGTCCTCTTGTTAGATCATAAGGTGACATTTCTACCTGCACCTTGTCGCCGGGAAGTATTCTAATGTAATGCATCCGCATTTTTCCCGAGATCGTTGCCACGATAAGGTGATCGTTCTCCAATCGTACCCTAAACATGGCATTAGATAATGCTTCCTCGATAATTCCGTCCTGCTGTATCAAATCTTTCTTAGCCATCTAAAAATTTTGGAGTGCAAATATCGAGTTTTTTAACGAAAGATGCCTGATTTCCGGGTTATTTTTTATAGCCTGCTCTATCAGGCCATGGTCGGAAAGAAGCATCGTTTTATCTTCAAGAACAGCAATTGTATGTTCATAATGAGCAGATGGCTTTCCATCTTTAGTAACAATTGTCCATCCATCATTCATTTGTCGAACCTGTTTGACTCCCATATTGATCATAGGCTCAATGGCAACAACCAATCCGGACTGTATTTTAGGTCCCCGTCCCTTTTTTCCATAATTGGGTACTTCGGGTGGTTCGTGCAGGTTCTTTCCGATTCCGTGCCCTACCAATTCGCGGACGACAGAGAAACCAGCTTCTTCTGCATGTTTCTGGATAGCATGTGATATATCGCCAATACGTTTGCCAACTTTTGCCTCTTCAATGCCGTAATACAATGACTCGTTAGTCACATTGAGCAAATGCATTGTGTCATCATCAACAGCAGGCATGGCGTAAGTGTATGCGGAATCTCCGAAATATCCATTCATCAGGACACCGCAATCTACGCTTATCATATCTGTTTCTGTAAATTCTTTATTAGATGGAATGCCATGCACTACGCACTCATTAGGAGAAATACATAAGGTCCCGGGGAAACCCTGGTAACCTTTAAATGCAGGAACACCACCGTTATCTCGAATGAACTCTTCAGCCATTCTATCTATTTCAAGTCCAGTCATCCCGGGCTTGAGTACTGAAGCCACATGAGCGTGAGTTTTGGAGACAAGCAAACAGCTTTGTCTGATCAACTCAATTTCATCTAGTGATTTCAGATGGATCATATCAAAATCGGATTACATTCCGGCGCCAATGGTCTGCATACCACTTCGGCCCTTGATGCGTCCTGATTTTACCAGACCGTCATATTTTCTCATTAGCAAATAACTTTCTATTTGCTGAAGTGTATCAAGAACAACGGCTACAAGGATCAAAAGAGATGTTCCGCCAAAGAACAAAGCGAAGCCCTGGTTCACTCCAAATACCGCAACGATGGCAGGAAGGATAGAAATAATTCCAAGAAAGATTGATCCAGGTAATGTAACACGTGTTGTCAAATTGTCTATATATTCCTGCGTTTGCTTTCCAGGCTTGATACCCGGAATAAAAGCGTTCTGTCTTTTCAGGTATTCGGCATATTGCTGCGGGTTAACCAACAATGCTGTATAAACGTAAGTGAATATGACTACGAGGAAGAAGAAAATCACATTATATGGCATTGACTGCCAGTCTCCCAACTTCAATAGAAAATCGCTTGGCGCATTATTCTTACTTACATAGCTGATGATAGTCATAGGCAAGAACATGATGGCTTGGGCAAAGATGATCGGCATGACCCCTGAAGCATTTACTTTCAATGGAATGTAATCTCTCGCTCCCGCAGCTGGAATATTGGCATTGGAACGACCTACCATTTTCTTTGCAAACTGAATTGGAATCTTTCTTACTCCTTGTACCACAAGCACTGTTGCCAGGACAACAAAGAAGAATGCTGCCAGTTCAATAATCAGGAAGAACGGACTTCCAGAAAACTGAGATATAACTTCAGTAGCGAATGACCTTGGCAGGGTCGCAATAATACCTATAGTGATCAAGAGCGAAACACCATTACCGATTCCTTTGTCGGTAATTTTCTCTCCCATCCACATAGCGAACAAAGTACCTGTAGAAAGAATAACAATATTACTGAACCAGAAGATCGTTGGGTTCAAGGACGCGTGCACAGCATTGGGCTGTGTACTCAACCATGTAAGGTATCCCCCACCCTGTACAAGGGTAATGAATACTGTCAGGATACGCGTGATCTGAGTCAATTTCTTTCTTCCTGACTCTCCTTCTTTTTGCTGAAGCTTTTGGAAGTAAGGCACGGCAAAACCAAGAAGCTGAACAATGATAGAAGCCGTAATGTAAGGCATGATACCCAATGCAAAAATGGCAGCCTGATTGAAGGCTCCACCTGTGAAAGTATTGATAAGACTCAAAAGGTCATTACCTGTATTGTTACTTATGGCTTGTTCAAGAGCTCTTGAATTTACACCCGGCAACACTATGAAAGAGCCCAGCCTATATACGAACAGCATGAGCATTGTAAAAAGGATTCTCTCCTTAAGTTCTTTTATAGACCAGATGTTCTTTATGGTTTCGAAAAATTTTCCCATTATCTACTTTTAAACGATTGTTACAGTACCTCCCAAAGACTCGATTTTACTTTTAGCCGTCTCAGAAATGGCATTAGCTGTCACATTGACTTTTGCATCCAAACTGCCATTACCTAAAATCTTAATCTTGTCATTTTTGGAGATGATCCTATTCTCGTATAGAGCCTCAGGTGTTACATCTGTCAGATTGTATTTATCATGGATTTCCTGAAGCCTGCCCAGGTTAAGTGGCACATATTCAACCCTGTTAGGGTTTTTGAAACCTCTCTTGGGCAAACGCATTTGCAATGGCATTTGTCCCCCTTCAAAGTTGCGCTTGCGCTTATAACCAGAACGAGATTTAGCACCTTTATGACCTCTGGTAGCAGTACCCCCGTGTCCGGATCCCTGTCCTCGCGCTATTCTTTTTCTCTTTTTTGTCGAACCTTTTGCAGGTTTCAGATTATGCAATTCCATTTCTTAAGAATTTAATAAAGCTTACGCTTCTTCAACTTTTATCAAATGTTTGACTTTCTCGACCATTCCCAACACCTGCGGGGTAGCCTCTTGCTCAACGGTATGATTGATTTTTCTCAATCCCAGAGCTCTTACAGTGTCTTTTTGCCTTTGACTTCTGTCAATGACACTTCTTACTTGTGTTATCTTAATCTTAGCCATAACTAATTCT
>RFSX01000190.1 GCA_009923745.1 Chitinophagia bacterium | reverse complement strand
GCATATATATCAAAACAAAGCTGAATGAGTAGAGTGAAAATAGAGATGGAGTTTATTTTTAAAGCTTCACCGGGCATATTATACCAGTTTCTTACCCAACCGGAAAATCTTGTACGCTGGTTTTGTGATGCAGTGGATATAAAAGATGACGTATATACCTTCAGCTGGGAGGGCGCTGACCAGGAGGCTTTCCTGATCGATGACATTGAAGAGGAACGCCTTCGTTTCAAATGGGAAGATGATGACGAACCACAGGAATACTTTGAATTCAGAATGTATAAATCGGACATTACCCAACAGACCATTCTCGAGATAATAGATTTTTGCGATGATGATGAAGTGGATGAGCAAAGAGATCTTTGGGCCTCCCAGATTTCTCAACTGCAAATCGTTTGCGGAGGATAAGCTTATCATGTGATGAACATAAGACATCCCGACTTTGCCAGCCTCTTGTTAAGGATCGGATTTGGTTCTTTTATGGCCTTTAGCCATGGCTACATTAAGATTATAAAATTGATATCCGGAGGAGAAGTCTCCTTCCCTTCCCTTATTGGAATGCCCGCCGTCATGGGTCTGGTATGAGCCAGCTTCGCAGAATTCTTTGCTTGCCTTTTTATAATAATAGGCTTTAAAATACGGCTGTTCTGTATCCCTGTAATCATTACCATGGCCATAGCTGCATTCTATTCGCATGCCGGCCATGCCTGGTTTATGCAATCAACAGATGGCCCTTCCAAAGAGCCGGCCATGCTTTTTTTGTTTGCATTTATAAGCATATACATCCTGGAGCCCGGTAAGTACTCCCTGGATGATAAGCTTTCCTTTGGTATAATCTGATTAATATACTGGTTTACGATCGAAATGATGCTGGGCTTCGATGGTCCGAATCGTTCCTGACTTGGATCGCATAACCAAAGAATGCGTGACAGCACCCCATGACTTGAATTGTACGCCTTTAAGCAAGGAGCCATCGGTAACACCAGTCGCCACAAACATAACCGGACCACTCGCCAGTTCATTCATAGTAAAGACTTTGTCGATGTCTTCGATACCCATTTTCTTTGCTCTTTCCACATCCTCATCATTTCTAGGCACAAGTACACCTTGAAAATCACCTTTTATACAACGCATAGCCGCAGCGGCTATCACACCTTCAGGGGCGCCTCCAATACCTAACAGCATATCAATACCTGTATCCGGTAGAGCTGTAGCTATAGCAGCGGAGACATCACCGTCACCAATCAGATGAATACGGGCGCCTGTTTCACGCACCTCTCTGATCAGATCTTCGTGACGCGGTCTGTCAAGGATTATGACGGTAAGGTCAGATAGACTGCACAACTTTCTTTGCGCCAGTCGTTTAAGGTTGTTTGTTGGTGTATCATTGATATCGATTGCACCAACGCCCTGCGGGCCTACGGCAATTTTTTTCATGTAGATATCCGGTGCATGCAGGAGTTTATCCTTCTGACCAATGGCCATTACTGAAATCGCATTATGACCTCCATTGGCACATATGGTTGTTCCCTCCAGGGGATCTAAAGCAATTTCCAGCTGAGGACCTTCGCCAGCACCAACCTTTTCACCGATATACAGCATAGGAGCTTCATCGCGCTCGCCTTCACCAATAACTACGGTCGCTTCGCATGATACCGTATCCAGCATTTTTCTCATGGCATCTACAGCCGCCTGGTCAGCTGACTTCTCGTCTCCGCGTCCCATCCACCGCGCAGAAGCGATGGCTGCCAATTCTGTTACACGGACAAATTCGAGGGCTAAATTTCTATTCATTTTGATTATTGCTTAGGGTTCACGGCAAAGGTAATCATTTTGCCAAAGCAGCAATTGTGATGATATCAAAAAAGAAAAGGCGACACATGTGGTCGCCTTTTCTTTTTCCTCGAAAAAAATTTTTTAAACCGATTCAGCAATTTTTTCAAAATTATCCTCAACAAACTTCTTACCATCCCATTTTCCTAACCAATCACAATTTTCCGGTTGCGTCTTCAGATAATTCCTGTAGGCATCTACCGCTTTTTTC
>RFSX01000189.1 GCA_009923745.1 Chitinophagia bacterium | reverse complement strand
GGAGACTACCCTACTCCTGGCGGCATGCGTGTAGTCAACAAGGCCTACATTAACTTCGTAGAAAACATCGATGTCCGCGCCTATTCCTGATGACACTAATTATTCCTGGTCCAGCAAGTCGGTAAAGTAGCTCTTGAACTCTTCAATGCTTTTGCTGCCTATATCTCCCTCTCCCTGCCTGCGCACTGAAACGGCACCAGCAGCTATCTCCTTTTCACCAACTATGAGGAGCAGCGGAATCTTATCCAACTCATTATCCCTAATTTTCTTTCCTATGGTTTCGTTCCTGTCATCTATGAAACCCCTGATATCAACAAGGTCTAATTTAGACTTAACCTCTTGGCAATAAGGAAGAAACTTGTTGTCCACCGGTATGAGAACATACTGTTCGGGCGTCAGCCATAATGGAAACTTTCCAGCTGTATGCTCTATAAGAATGGACATAAATCGTTCCATGGAACCGAAAGGTGCTCTGTGGATCATTACCGGTCGATACGGCTTATTATCCGAAGCAATATACTCCAGCTCAAATCGTTCGGGAAGGTTGTAATCAACCTGTATTGTTCCAAGCTGCCACTTCCTGCCCAGGGCATCCCGAATCATAAAGTCCAGTTTGGGACCATAGAATGCCGCTTCACCCAGTTCGGTTGTCGTTTCAATATCAACTTCTTGAGTAGCTTCGATGATTGCTGCTTCTGCTGCTTCCCAGTTTTCCTGGGAACCTATGTACTTATCGGGAGTTTCAGGATCTCTCAGTGAAATCTGAGCCGTAAACTCAAAGCCCATTTTATTCAAAACCTTGGTGGTCAAAGAGAGGACTTCAAGAAACTCGCCTTTGAGTTGTTCTGTTGTACAGAAGATGTGTGCATCATCCTGCGTAAAGCCTCTCACACGTGACAATCCATGAAGCTCGCCACTTTGCTCATAACGATACACAGTGCCGAATTCACCAATTTTAAGAGGCAGCTCCTTGTATGAGCGTGGCCTGTTGGCAAAGATTTCGCAATGGTGAGGACAGTTCATAGGTTTCAGTAAAAACTCCTCATCATCTTTGGGGGTCTTAATAGCTTGAAAACTGTCCTCTCCATATTTTGCGTAGTGCCCTGAGGTCATATATAAATCCTTGCCTCCGATATGCGGTGTCACCACCATCTGGTAACCAAGTTTCTCTTGTTCTCTGCGTAAATAGTTTTGAAGCCTCTCCCGAATCTGAGTCCCTTTCGGGAGCCACATAGGCAACCCAGCACCCACCTTTTCAGAAAACATAAACAATCCAAGTTCCTGCCCAAGCTTACGGTGGTCACGTTTTTTGGCCTCTTCCAGAAGGTGTAAATACTCAGTGAGTTCTTTTTGCTTGGGAAAGGTGATTCCATAAATGCGTGTTAACTGCTTGCGGTTTTCATCACCCCTCCAGTAAGCACCTGCCAGGCTCATAACTTTTATGGCCTTAATAACTCCTGTGTGGGGAATGTGTGGTCCCCTGCATAAATCCGTAAAATTGCCTTGTGTATAAAACGTGATGGTACCGTCTTCTAGGTCATTGATCAGCTCAAGCTTGTACTCATCACCCTTTGCACGAAAATAGTCCAGGGCTTCCTGCTTGGATACTTCCCTGCGGGCAAAGCTGTTTTTTTGCTGTGCCAGCTCAAGCATCTTCTTCTCTATCGTGTCAAAATCATCCGAGCTTAATACGGTATCTCCAGTGTCGACATCATAATAAAACCCATTCTCTATGGGTGGTCCGATGCCAAACTTGATGCCTGGATATAAGGCCTCGAGGGCCTCTGCCAAAAGGTGAGCTGATGAATGCCAGAAAGCGTATTTACCTTCTTCATCTTTCCATGTATGAAAGACTACAGTAGAATCATCATTGATAGGACGCGTTGGATCCCACTTTTCATCATTAACGGTAGCCGCCAACACATTTCTGGCCAGCCCTTCACTGATAGAGCTGGCAATCTCGAGAGGGGTTACTCCACTCTCATATTCTTGAACCTTGCCATCCGGAAAGGTAATATTGATCATTGCTTAAAAATTTTTCGAAAGATATAATAAAATGTTTTTATATAA
>RFSX01000188.1 GCA_009923745.1 Chitinophagia bacterium | reverse complement strand
TGCAAAAAGCTTCTAATCGACTTTCTGGACTACCCTGAAATCATATCCACTGCCAAACGTGAGGGCGTATATCATGCCAAAGATCTGGCAGAAGGAAGGATTAAAGTACTGCTCCTCGATACACGGAGCTTCCAGGATGTCCTTGAAAAAAATCCGGATCCTACATCACGATACCATTCTTCTGAGAATGGCGACATTCTTGGTGAAGAGCAATGGGAATGGCTGGAAACAGAACTGCAAAAGAGCCAGGCCGCATTAAATATAATTGTCAGCAGCATTCAATTCCTCGCCGAAGATCAAGGCTTTGAAAAATGGGCAAATTTTCCCTCTTCAAAAAAACGCTTCATAGAAATGCTTAAAAATAATGGCGATAAAAAATGCCTTGTACTCAGCGGTGATCGACATATTGCCGAAATCAGCCGTCAAGAATTTCCACAACTTAACTATCCACTGTATGATATCACTTCCTCAGGCCTGACCCACAGCTATGAAACGGCGACAGAAAACAATAAGCACCGTATAGATTCGCTGGTACGTATCAAGAATTTTGGAAGTCTGAAAGTATTTCTTTCGGAAGGGCTGGACTCCAGCATCGTCAGGATTCACGCCATAGATGGTCGTACACTCATAAAACACAAACTGGAACTATGATAAGCCGCCAGAGGATGACCTCCGTGTGTGAAGACTCAAAATACGCCTGGCTTCAATGCTGACCTCGGGTCTTTTTCGAAACCCCCATATCTTATCGCGAGCATACTTCGATTGCACTTTAATATCAACTATGGGCGTAGGATAATCATCCCCTATTATGACTTGACAAAAGCTTTGCTCCATAGCTGTCATATTCCAAGGTTCATGAATATGATGCACCGGAATATTTGATAGCTCAGGCACCCATTTCTTAATAAAATCACCACATGGATCTTGTTCAATGGATTGTTTGACAGGGTTATATATACGAATTGTATTCACGCCTGTAGTGCCTGCCTGCATCTGTACCTGCGGATAGTGAATGCCGGGCTCGAAATCAAGAAACTGTTGAGCCAGGTAAGGCGCTCCCATCTTCCAGTTGATATCAAGCTGATGACATAAAAAAGATATGAGCATAGCCCGCATCCTGAAATTAATCCAGCCGGTTGCTATCAAGCAACGCATGCAGGCATCAATCAATGGATATCCTGTATTACCCTTCTTCCATGCCTCAAGATATTTAGGCTTGTTACTGAATGCTAAAGCTTCATAAGCCTTATTGATACACCGGTATTCATAGGCACATTCCGTTTCAAACTTTTGAATAAAATGAGATCGCCATTTCAAACGTGTCAGGGCAGCACTATATGCTCTTTTGCCCTTTGAAAAATTGCTGTGAGTCTTTATATACTGGTAAGCCTGTTTGATACTAATGTTTCCCCATGCCAGATATGGAGATAAACGAGAACAGGACTTTCGACTCGGCCCGGGTTTGGAGATATTCTTCATGTAATTAATTCCCCTGCCTTCCATGAAGCTTTCAAGATAATACCGCGCCTGATGTTCTCCGGCTGGTTGATATAATGATGGAAACGCCTTAAGCTTACGCATTAGACCTTACTTACATTATATTGACCAGGCCTTGACTGAAGTGAGGATGTACTGAAACTATTTTGAATCAAGGGCTCATTTATTTTACGGTACCAATGCCTATCCCATCCCTTCCTGTTTATTATAGCTCGTTTGACCTGGTCGCTCTCAAATTCTAACCATTCAATATGGTAATTATCCAGCAGCTTTCTTAAAGCATTGTCTCGCTTCCAGGTCTGAATATTGCCGTGTTCCTCATGACTGAATACCGTTTTAACATTGTACTTCATGATTATAGAATTAAACACACAGACGGCTTCATCTTCAAAACAACATAGTTCTATGCTGTAAGGAATAAGCTTCTGCCTCATATATTCCAAAGAATGAAAAATGAACTGTAGATGCCTCTCACTGCAATCAGAGCGATGCATTAAGGATGGCTCGAAGATATAGATTAGAATATATGGTTCTGGAGCACTTTCTGCCGCTTTTAGTGCAGCATGATCCTGAAGTCTTAAATCTCTTTTAAGCCAGACTATGTTCAATGATTCCTTCAGTACAAGTGCTTTTTGAAATAAATAAATCTTGTACTGAAATGTTC